>CAZOTX010000011.1:0-11330 GCA_964582835.1 uncultured Pseudomonadota bacterium
GATGGACTAAAATCTGTAAAATGAAAAACATATTTTGGATAATCAGTATGTTCGCTTTTATTTGTTTCCCATAGTAAAAATTTACGAACCATTTTTTTACCTTTCACTTCCTTACAAAATACTTCTCTTCTTATAATTTTAGATTGTTTTAAGTCTAATTTATTTTCAGAATTTTCTAACTCAATAACGTCAGTTATTTGCGAAAAACGGATGTCATCTTTATTAACATTTTTGTCATCCCGCAAACGTACAAAAACTGGGCTCATTGAGCTTACACAAGACCTTAATTGATGTGGAGTAAAAAGTGAACCCTCATATTTTAAACACATTTTTTGAATTGGACCTTTTGAATTCTCAGTAGCAAGATCAATGCTAGTATATTCAAGAATTAGTTCTGGTTTAACCATCGTAAAAGCTACTTTAGCGCCAGAGGCTACAATATAATTTGAATCCACTTTTGACATTTCTAGTTTTTTGAACAAAGCTTTACGCTCATCATCAGAAAATCCATTGCCAATTTTTGCAGTGATCTGATAACAATTATCCTCAGTTAACATGGCAACTAACACCTCTCGAAGCATACCTTCTCTTTCATCTTCAGACTCGACATAACCAATGATAACACCATCTAAAGTAACACTTGGCTTTATTTTGTAAATCATTCCCTCAGCAGATTTAACGATGACTCCTTCGTGCTTATCAGTAATGACAGCTTGTTTATAATAATCTTCAATTTCTTTCCGGCTACTTACAGTTTTAGATTCTATTGAATGAATGCGACTTCCCTTAGAAAATATTTTATCAAGTTTTGTATGTTTATTGAATAATTCGTCTCGCTGGTATTTTTTTTCATCAATAAATAAAATATCAAATGCAGCAAAAAAAATATCCGGTGATTTTTCATCTAAATTGGCGGTTAGATCAAAGACCCGAGACCGCTCATTCCCTTTATTGAAATAAAGCTCTCCTACTATACATGCTTTTTTTATTTCAGATTCTTCAAATAAAGTTTTTGCATCATCGATGAGTGGAAGGTCTTCGATAACATTTCCACCAGAATTGATAAAGACCGCTTTATCATTCTCATAACAGAGAAGATAAAAATGACCATCATATTTAACAGATAAAAAATAATGATCTGCCTCTCTTATTTTTGACAATATTTCTCCATGGTCAACGGGTAAATATTTAGAGGCTACAGAATTTTTATAGTCTAGGGCTTGATCTATAAAACGTTTGAAATTCATCATACTTTTTACTTACTGATAATAGATTTTAATTCCAAATCGGTCAAGTGCATAATCAAACAATATTTTGACTCATCAACTCGCCCTTCTAAGAATGCCCTATAAGGCTTACCTCCATCGTTGAACACAAGTGGTTTATTGCCTTTTTCACCTCCAGCCATCATCATCATTGAATCCTTTTGAGCTAATTCTTTTGCCATACCAAATAAAAAATCATATGTAAGTCCATTTACGTGACATATTTGATAATTTCTTACAAATACGACTTTATTATACAATTTATTTCTTGGAATCATTTTTCCTGTCCAATTAACAGCATGTTTAATAGCAATATTGGCATCTAAGTAGCGAGGTACCCTCTCTTCTTTCAGATCTCCATTGGGCAAAAATATTTTTTCGTTCTTTCTTACTTTGTAGACGACCTCCTCATCTGGATCAATATATACTCGATCTGAAATATTTAGAGTTTTACCAGCAAGATCTAGATCAACCTCTGGATCCTTTTCAATGATTTCTTCTGCCAATTGATTAGGATCGCTAAATCGTCTTAATAATGTTGAGAGACTATTTATCGATGTACCTTTTAAAAGTCTTCGATTTTTCACAATTTCGCCCGATTTAGCTACCATATTTACTGCGGGCGGTGACCTTAGTGATTTGAAAACAACTTTGGCATCACGATCCTTATTATTAGATAAATTAATGTATCTCATAATGAATTAAAGCATTCCAAAATCAAAATCATCTTCTTCGACGATTTCAGGCTCTTCAGGAAGCTCTTCTTCTTTATTATCTAACCCTATGTATTCTAAGTTTGTCTTTCTCCCAACAACAGCAAATACAGCATCTTCATTTGAGATTAGATATGCATCATCTGCTTCATAATCAGAGCGATAATTAAACATGAAGTGAAAGATCTCTCCTCTGCCAAGCATTTCAATTAAATCCTCTTTTCCATCAGATAAAGACAATTGATAAACTGACTTAACGTTTAAAGATAGATATTCATCTAGATCAACAGATTTTAAAGTTGCTGGAATATCAAATATAGAAGGTACTTTTTCAACTTTATTGCCTTCTTTGTCTACGCCAATCAGACTTGACTTTGAAATGTATTCTCCACGATCATTGAAACTGGCCATTGCGATACTACCCGAAGGCAATACATACTGTTCATCTGCAATCGTAGCTAATGAGCACGGTCGATCTTGGTCATCAAAAACTTCAGTTTTTGTCCAACCATAGATTTTTTTTCGATCAAGTTTTGTAAAACCAACAGTAAACGTTTGATCATTAAGTAATAATGATGCTGTTCTTGGCATATTTAATACTTTTTTAGCTCTTATTGAATATTTGAATAATATATATCTTCATCCATAATAGTAATACCAAGTTCCTGAGCTTTACGCATTTTTGTATGTTTACTATTATGGGCTACATCAGCACCATGCACTAAAATATCAGTTTTTGAATTCACGTCACTTTGAACAATTGCACCTAAGTCCCTTGCTTGGGCCTTCATATCATCGCGATCACCTTTTTCCATTTTCCCAGTGAAACAAATGTGCTTTCCTTTAATAGTATTTGACATATCAATCCTCCTCTTATAGTTATCTTTTATATTATATTTTAATACAAATTAAATAAGAATATCATTATATAAGGTAATTTTTATAATAAATTCTCCCAAATGCATCTTAAAATAAAATTATTGAAGTTTTTTACTTTACTCATTTTTGTCTACATCCCATTTGAGGTTATTGGCGCTCAACAAGATGAAATCATAAAAAAAGAAGCGGAAGTTAGACGCCATCTAAACCGTGCTGAAACCTGGTATTTGATGGCCCGTGAAACTTTCAATACGCTCGAGTACCATAAATACGCTGAAAATGAATATCTTACTGCTAAAGAAAAAGCCAAATCACTTCCTCAACCTTTAAAAGATCAATATACTAATACTGCTGAAGCTGGATATAAACAAACATATTGGCGAAAAACAAATGCCTGGAATAGCTTTCGAAATATCTTTCCTTCTGCATGGTGGTATTCCGGCTCGGATCACACTATAGATTATAAGGATGAAGACCACCTAATGTTAGCACTTACAAAAAGTTGGGAGGGTTTAGAAGAGATTCTATCTGATATAGCGACAGAATTAACACCCAAAATCATTATTGTACCCAGATGTAATGATTCAGAAGATTTTGATCAATCAACTAACTGCGGTGAGATCAAAGATGAGTTTTTGAATACAATAGATCTTAATACAAGCTTTTTAGGCATTAGAGATGATGCTCTTGCAACAGCTATTGGAGCTGGATGGGAAGAATTTGCAAATGGTGGTAAACCTAGTCTAGAAAACATAAAAATGTTAGGAGAATTTTATCAAGCTGACAATATTGTTGTTGTAGATATAGATGTAGTTGATGAATTCGAATACCCTGTTGTTGCTGGGCGTATCAATATCCAATACAATCAATGGGATTCAAATTCAATGGAATTAATGAGTACTGCTAGTGAGAATGGAGTAGTTGTATCGCTCAGAGATAGAAGATGGATAACACCTGCTTGGATAGCTTTTCTCTTAGTTCTTTCATTTGCCTTTTCTTCCTATCAACAACACAAAGAAAAAACTAGCAGCAAATATCTATTACTTAATTTCATGTTTTTCTTAGCTGGCTATTTAATGTCCTACTTTGCTGGAATGTTATCCGATCAGTTCATCCCCGACTGGGGAGCAATGGCATTGAATACAGATCATTATCTTCCATTACCGGAAATGTGGCTTTGGGCCTTTGTACATGGTGCGGTTATTATGGTCGGCCCTCTCATCTTATGTGCGTATTTCCTACTACAATTTGGGAATCGAATACCTGGAATTGATGAAATTCTTAAAAAAATAGATTCAAAAAATACCAGCATGATTCTTTTTACAGTCCAGGCTGGTGCGCTAGGCGCTCTATTTCCTCCCATCATTATTGCTTGGTATCAAGAAGGTATAATTCTAGCGTTAGGATTATCCTTTGCTGCACTCGCTCTAAGCATTTCTGTCGCACAACCCTTTTCAAAGATAATTAATTCAAAATCTAATGTTAACTCATTACAAATACTATCCCTAGGTATTCTAGGATTATTATTAATTATTCCTATTGGGTTTTTTAGACCTGACTGGGCTGGTTACTGGCCTATAGCTATTGCTGTATCACAAGCTATTATTATTAGTCTAGTAATTACAAAGCTAAATGGAAAAGAAGAGAATGAAATAGCTGATAAAAATCAAGGAGTTTGGAAAGGACAGAAAGAATATATTTGTCTTGATGACAAGTGCGGATGGAAAAATAAACAGCAACCAAAAGATCATAAGTGCCCAGTTTGTAGTGGTGAAATAAAAGAGGATGAAGTCGGAACTATTGATCATCCTAAATGGGTAGACAGAGACCATGAAATAATTACGGAAAATGAAGACCAAAAGAATGAGAATACCACCAAAGAATTACTTGAAAAGATAGTTAAAAGTTTAGTTGCTGAAGCTGCGGATAGAAAAGTACAAACTATTTTAATTGGCAATAAAAATGGTATAGGAAAAACTCGACTTATGCATGAAATTTTTCAAAAGGTAAAAAAGGAAAAAAATCCTCCATGGAAACTTGTTTGGTCAACTGCTGAACCACCTGAGAAAGATCATCTTGCTGAACCTTATTCTTTGATCAGCAAAGCATTTGGAGACGCAATTGGTATTTCTAATATTGCTGATAAACAAGCAAAACAAGCAAGAATTCTAGAAGTTATGTCTTCCGCTGAATCAGCTCTACCAATGGGGATTGGAAGCTTATTTGATTCTGGCGATGAGGACCATGAAAGTGCCAGCAAAGAGCAAATTACTAGAGATATGATTGAAGCAGTCCGAGAACAATTGAATAAATATCCCTTAGCTTTCTTTTTAGATGACATTCAATGGGCAGATCAAGACAGTCTGGAACTTCTTGCAACAATGATCAAAAAACTTGTGAAAAAAGAAAATCAAAATTCACTGATTTTTGTTTTAGGAAGTACACGTGAAGAAGAATTTGGTGAAGGAAAAGAGATCATAGATAAGATTGAAAAATTAGGAAAAGTTGTAGATTTAAAAAACTTTAGTTCAGGAGATAAAATTACAGATTTGCTAAAAGGATCTGGACTCGAAGAGATACCAACGTGGTTTGGTCAAGCATTATTTGATCACTTTGGTGGAACTGGAACTAATCCTGAAATGATTATTGGAGCTCTTCACACATTAACAATCAAAAAAGAAGACGGCACATATAAATTAATTGATGAAGTGAACCATCCAGAATTAAATGAGACTAATTCAGAATTGATTAAACATAAACTAAATGAAGCTGTTCCTAAAGAACTTCTTGATCTTATCAGGATGCGTTTGAATGAACTACATGAAGAAGATAGAATAATACTTGAAGCTGCAGCTGAAATCGGACGTTCATTTTCTGTGTCATTACTTGCCGCTGGCCTCGAACAAGATCGACTTACTCTACTCCGATCATTAAAACGAATAGAAGATGATTTCCATTTAATAGTTGATCTTGAAGCAAGCGATGATAATATGTCACTTGAAAGTCAAAGTTTGAGAACTGTCTTAAAAGAAAATTCAATATACTCTAATAACAAGAATAAGCGCGAACTCTATAAAGAAATGCACTTCAAAATTGCTAAAAAAATGATTGAAGATGAAGATACTTATGTTCCGCTTCAGATAATGAAGCATTGTGTATTGAGCGGTATTAGACTTAGTAAAGAAGCAATAGATTATGGAATTAAAGCAATTATATCAGCTAATAATAAACAATCCTGGCCGACTGTTGAGTTCATTGTCGAAAAAATTGAAGATGAGAACACAGCAATAATTAAATATGCAAATAAAGAACAATTAGACCAGATAAAATTTTATAATGCTTTAGCATTAAGAGGAATGGGGCAAGAAGAAAAAGAAGTTAGCAAATTATTTAAAGAATTGTTGAGCTCTGATTATCTGAATAAATACGAACTTTTTTATAACTATCTAATCAACGAAGAAAAACAAATTTGGAATGAAAAGGATGAGCTCGATAAGGTATTAGGACATTTTCATAGTTTAATTGATTTATTAATCAATCATAGAAGTGCTAAAGAAGATGAAATCATTCAAGCACTATGTGAATTCTATAGAACACTATCAAACAATAAATATGAAAAGATCCATAATAACAAATATAACTCTGATAGATATGCCACTGACTTGCAATCACTATGCAATAAAATAAATTTAATAGAAACAAATGCAGATTCATTAAAGAATCAAGAAAGACTTCTATCTCTAGTATATCAGCAATTGGGAGACTCTTTATCAAAGGACGAAGATAAAATCATGGCTCTTGAGAAGAGTAAAGAGTTAAAAGAAGAATTGAATGACGTTGAAGGATTAGCATTTTGTTATGGGGGATTTAGCAATCATTATTATAATAAAAAAGAATATGAATTAGCAGCTGTATTCCGCGCAAAAAGCTTTGAGATGGAGTATAAAAGAGCAAATGAAGCAATGCAGTCATTCTGTTTGAATAAGTTAGCTGAAACTTTACATCAGTGGGCTGATGAGGATAAAGAATTAAAACAGGATGAGAAAGATAAAAAATATAATGATTCATTATATTTTGCTCATGCCGCTTACAAAATCGCTTCTGAAGATCCTCACAATATGAATATGAAATTCAACTATATTTTTTCCGCTATAAATATTTTTAATTACGGTAAGAAAGTTGGAAAAATAAGATCAGACCTAGAAACTCCCCAAATCCAAAGAGACACAAAACTTGAAATAGATAATGGAATTAAGATTAATGGTAAAATTTTAGACATCATAAATCCCATTAAAGAAATGAAGTTGGAGCCCTGGAACTGGTTAAAAAATGTACGAGAATTATCTAAAGTAAATAAAAAGAATATTTCTTAAAAACTAAACTCAATCCCGTTACTTACCTGAATATAAGTTTTCCCTAATGTTCCATGTGGATCATTATCATATCGATAGTTAAGCGTAAATGTAAAAGTAAATTTCTCATTTAATTCAAATTCAAAATCACCATCATATAAAATTCTATGATCTTTTGGCTTTGACGTATCTAATTGATAATAGGCTGTATTATTTAAAGTTGCATTCTTACTTAGATTTATGTTCCATGTAAAATAATTTGTTGATCTGAAAAGTGACATAAAATTTTCAGTTTTTAAACTGTATTTTTCATCTTCTTTCATCCCACCAGCACCAATAAATACATTCAGTTTATCATTATCGATAAGTTCATATCTTAAGCCTGAACCATATAATTTTCGATCTTTCATCAAAAGGAAATCATTAAAACCAAATTGTGAGAATAATTCAATATATAAATTTGAAGAAATATTCTTGGTCATTCTTACATGGCCAAACCCTTTATTCACAATAGTATTTTTTTCAGATGATTCCTTTTCATATCCATTCTCATAATTAAGAACTAAAAAGGAATGAAGTCCTCCAGAAGAGTAATAATCGATCCGATACTCACCTGCAACCTCCATCACTTCCTGGTCAGATTTCTCAAATCCAAAATTAAAGCCCAAGGTGTTCTCAAAACCTTCTGCAGCATCATCTTTACGCATGGATTCAGTATTAACTTGGGCAATTAAAACTCCAATACAAATAAAAGCTAATAAAAATATTCTAACGGTTTTCATATACTACTTATCACTTTTTCCCAGGTTGAAATATATGGTTCTTGCATAAAATCTACTTCATACACTAAAGCATGACAACACCAAAAACTTAACGATTCATCTAAAGCCTTTTTATCTTTAATTAATGAGTTATCCCAAGGTTCCTTAGGAGCAATAGGACCATACCATGCTGAAACTAGATTGTATTGTTTTTCATCTTTAGGTTCAGCAATAATTGAAATAATAGATGTTTCTTGTGGATCCTGATTAAGCAACACTCTACTTGGACCTTCTCTCCCTTTTCTTTTTGAAAAATAAGTATCAGAATTATTAGTTATTGATTCAGTTTTTATTAAAGATGATTTTCCAACTATTTTTTTCAAATCAATCTCCATTTTAATTCTATCCTTTTGCTTGATTGGAATAGAAGTTTTGCTAATTGCTTCTAATAAATAATCAATAATTTTAGGATGAGCTTCTAGATGAGTAAGAGTTTTATTCGATAATTCAACTAAGCAATGATTTGAAGATTTATAAGTTATCAATTAATCTAAAATTTATAATGCGATGGAAAGTTTTTTAAAGTCTTGTGCAAAATAAAATTTTACAATTATAGCTCTTTTATCTTTTTATCCCATTTCTTGTATTCATTTGAATCTGGTTTGAATTTATCTCTTTGTTCTCTTAGATATTTTCGTGCCGCATAACCAGAACCAAAACGAAAATTTGATGATATCATATCATACAATCGGTCACCTCGTGTACCAGTCAACCCAAGTTCCTGTGCAGCATATTCGCGCCAATTATTATCTTGAGCTTTCGAAGGTCTAAATAGAGTACCAACAGGAAAATCTTTTTCATATTCCTTAAACATAATCTCTTTCAATCGATTGAATTGGTCATTACGTTCAACTATTGTTTCCTGATTTATACCATTTTCTAAGGCATAGTCGTTTAACTGAACAACCACGTTTGTAAAAAGCTGTAACATTGTAACCATTTCTCTTTCATACTGAGAAATCACTTCAGTCAAAATTTTTCCATTTTCATAATAACTATCGACTGGCCATAACCTAGAATATAGAGACTCTAAATTAAACTCATCTTGGAGAGTAATAAATTTTTCAACAGGCATAAAGTGTTGATCTTCATCTGTTCCTTCAGCACCTTTTGGAGTGCATCTAACATTAGTACCCAGTTCAAGAAGCTCGCTTTCATACTCTTGTAAAAGATTTTGATTCAATTCAGCTTTTTTTCTTCCCAATGAACCATCAATGTCAATTTTCGCAGCCCACTGATCGTCTTGTGTTGTCCAAAGAATTGAAGCTGGTTTTTTTGAAGCTTCAATAAGCGACTGATCGATGTTTTTAGGTAGCCAAGGAAATTTCTTTGCGAGACAATATCCAACATGCCATGTCATCCCTAAAGGAGCCTCTGATCGGTGAATTTTTGCCCAGTAATAATAAGCTAGATTACCAATCTGCCATTGGTTTTGAGTATTTACCCAATCTGGAGTTTTTTCTTCTTCTTCTCCTTCTTCATTAATAATTGAAACATCATCATTAAGATTTACTTCGAGAAGATGATCTACATATTGATTTATTTCCTGCCATAAGTTCTTATGCATCCCCCATTGGGTAAAATTAGAATACTCTTCAAGGTCTATAGAGAGTTTTAGTATTTTTTCATTAATCTCATTAGTCTTGTCAGTTTTTTCAATTTCAATTCTTTCAACGGTTTCTGCCAGTTCAGTGATCTGCAAATCAAAATCTTCTCTTTTTTCATCAGCTTTGGCTTTGATCTCTTCAATATTTGCCAACAATTCTCTTTTTCGTTCTGGATCTTTTGCTTTTTGACGGGTTGCTCGTTTTTTTTGGATTTGTGCATTGATGCTTTTCAACTGCTTGGATTTTTGAGCTTTTTTATTTTTAAGATTTTTCTTGGCGTTCTCGAGCCGTTTACTAACAGGAAGTGTTTTTATACTATTTTTTAATTTTTTGATCTGACTTTCAGACTTCTTCTCATTCGCCTGTTCAGTCTTAACTGTATTCTTGTCAATTTTAGGAACCATAGAAAAATAATGAAGCCACCAAGGATTAAAAGTAAATTTATTATCATCATCTTTCGCTTCAACAAATATATCACCCTTATTGTCTGGTGTCCCAACGCTAGCTTTTATTTGAAGTTTATTTTTTGATTTTTCAATCAATTTGAATAAATGTTCAATACTAATACTTGATGTTTTTGCCGTGTCTCTTAGAATCAAATATTCCATATCATCGATCTTACCATCATCAGCTAATTTTGAATTGATCATTTCCATCATATGCGGTTCCATTGCCTTCGCTTTTTCATTATCAATGATTTTCTTTGCTACATCAGGATTAAGTTGTGGAATATTATTATAATAAAATTTGATAAATAATTTTTCATCTGGATCGAGTAAATAACGTACATCTGAACTCACAAATCTAAGATCTTCATTACTTAATTTGATTTCTAGTTCACTTCCTTTTGTCCCGATCTCAACCTCAAATTTCCCTTTTTTCCTTTGATCATCTAATGCTTTTGCCAATATAGGTTTATATGATTTAAGTATCTCAAAATCCTCAATAATCTCAGACAAAGCACCATGCATATGGGGATTGATCGTCTCGTAGTATTCACCAGTTAATGGCCATTTACGTTTATTATCCTTGGGGCCCGCTTTATCTTCTGGGTGAGCATAGATGTTACGGATCATAATAAAAGTATTATAAAACTCCATTAAACCTTTTTGAGCTACAGATTGATTTTTTTGCCGGAATGAGTCCATCTTATCTGAGAATCCTTCATCAGCGCCTTCATTTATTACTTTTTTTAATAGATCAAATTCATATATGAATTCTGATGCTGATTCATATTTTTTACTCTTTTCAAATTTATCTGAAAGAATTGTCTTATCCATTTCATCAGAAAGAATTCGCATAAAATTAAGAAAAACACCAAAACTTGGTTTTCTACTTGAATGCTTATAGAATTCAGTTTCTAATTTTTCACTAACATTCTCAGATCTTTTATATTCACCAAACATTACACCAACCAAGTAAGTAAGAAGAGATTCACCAAGATCAAGCAATGACTTATGCATTGCGCCTTCATCATTTGCCTTCTCATATTCATTAAATGGTTGAACAATATCTTTTGGATATTCTTTGATATTTTCCATAATGGTCTCTTTTCTTAATTAACTAATCAGATATTGGATAATGTTTTTCTAAATATTTTTTTACTGCTGCCTCATTAGTGTCATCGATTTTTGCAGCTTTAATCTCTTCGATCAAATCTTCAATCGCAATTTCAGTAAATACACTTGGATCT
>CAZOTX010000012.1:0-1058 GCA_964582835.1 uncultured Pseudomonadota bacterium
CCAGTTTTTAAAGACATTTTAGATACTACAAAATCTCTTTTTCGTGAGTTGACCAGTCTCCCACATAATTACAAAATACTTTTCATGCATGGTGGTGCACAAATGCAATTTTCTGCAGTTCCATTAAATTTGATGTCTTTGAAGTCTCGTAAAGCGTCATACTTTATTACAGGAAGGTGGGGTGTTCTTGCAGAAAAAGAGGCCAGAAAATATGGTAAAACGAAAATTTTGATGGATGGTAAAAAGTTTGAGTATAGACAAATACCTAAATATGACACTAGTTCAATGTACAAGGATTCCAGCTACGCACACCTTACCACAAACAATACGCTTTATGGAACTCGCTGGCACAAATTTCCTAATACAGGAAATGTACCACTGGTAGCTGATGCAACTTCAGATATTTTATCAAGGATCGTAGATTTTTCAAAATTTGGACTAGTTTATGCCGGTTTGCAAAAAAATCTCGGAACTTCCGGAACAAGTATAGTGGTTGTCAGAGAAGATCTACTCGGACATGCACTACCTGAAACACCAAAACTTCTGGATTATGCATTTATTGATGAACACAATTCTCTTCCAAACACAATAAATGTTTTTGCAGTTTACGTAATGCGTTTGGTTTTGGAATGGGTAATGGATAATGGAGGGGTCTCTGAAATGGAGAGACTGGCTAAAATAAAATCTGATTTGTTGTATGAAATTCTAGATAGTTCAAAATTATATACTTCGATTGCTCATCGAAAACACCGTTCAACAAATAACGTTACATTCCATTTGCCGGAAGAAAAACTACTCCAAAAATTTTTAACTGAATCTGACAAAGAAGGATTGTTTGCCCTTAAAGGTCACGCCTCGGTTGGTGGGGTAAGAGCATCTATTTACAATGCAATTCCTATTGAAGGAGTTGAAGCACTTGCTAACTTTATGAAAGATTTTGAAAGAAAGAATTGTTAAGCAGCCTTTGCCTGATCGATTTTTACTAGGTGGTTGGGCCACTCTAAATATTCCTGCCAACTCGAATGAGGAATTTGTATATGTAGAGTTTTTGCAATTTT
>CAZOTX010000012.1:1158-11282 GCA_964582835.1 uncultured Pseudomonadota bacterium
GGAACAGGTATAGCCAGATGCTGAGAATGACATATCCAGTCATCATAAGAACGAATAACACTAACTTTATCAAGGTAAAGAGCCTTAATCGCTTGTTGCCAGGTGAGTGTACTCAAAGGCCACAGAGTCAACGGATTTCCGTCTTGGTTTAGTAAAAGTACATCCTGCATTTGAACACTAAACTTAGTTAATTTTTCAACACTTATTTCTTAAGATTTTCTCGCAAAAAATTCCTCAAGACTGTGTGTAATATTCCACCGTTTTTGTAAAATTCAATTTCAACCAAGGTATCTAAACGGCAAATTACTTTAATTTCTCTATCATCTGCACGCAAAATTATATCCTGTCCTGGATACAAATCATCATTCAAACCCAACACAGCATACACTTCTTCCCCGCTCAAGCCAAGCGATTTATGAGTTTCCCCTTTCTTAAACTGAAGAGGCAAGACACCCATTCCAACCAAATTTGAACGATGAATACGTTCAAAACTCTCTGCAATTACAGTCTTAACACCAAGCAGAAGTGTCCCCTTAGCAGCCCAATCTCGAGAGGACCCGGTTCCATATTCGGCTCCTGCTAAAACAATAAGCGAAGTTCCATTTTCTTTGTATTTTTGTGCTGCTTCAAAAATTGTGGTTATTTCTCCTGAAGGTATTAGTTTTGTAAAACCGCCTTCTTTTCCGGGAACTATCTCATTTCGTAAACGGACATTCCCAAAAGTTCCCCGTACCATAACACGGTCATTCCCTCGTCGTGCTCCATAAGAATTAAAATCTTTTAATTCTGTTCCTAGTTCCATCAAATATTTACCCGCTGGAGTTTCTGAGGAAAAAGTACCCGCAGGGGAAATATGATCTGTTGTGATTGAATCCCCTAATTTTACCAAAACCCTTGCACCAGTTATGTCTTGCAATGTTTCGATATGAAGGTTCAAATCTTTAAAAAATGGTGGATTTTGGATATAGGTTGATGAATCATCCCATTCATAAATTTCACCTGTTAGTTCTTCAATAGCATTCCAAAGGGGCGAGCTATCACCCACATCTTTGTATCCTGTTTCATACATTTCGCTGGTAATATGTTTTTCTACCTCTTCTATTTCCTGCTGGGTGGGCCAAATGTCTTTTAGAAAAACCGGTCTACCATCTTTACCATTGCCAAGAGACTCATGCATTAAATCAAAGTTAATCGATCCAGCGATTGAATATGCTATAACAAGTGGAGGACTTGCTAAATAATTAGCCTTGATATGTTGACTTATCCTTCCTTCAAAATTTCTATTCCCTGACAAAACCGATGCAACTACCAAATCCCCCTGATTTATTGCTTTAACCACACTTTTTGAAAGAGGTCCAGAGTTACCAATACAAGTAGTACAGCCATATCCAACAGTATGAAAACCAAGTGCATCCAGCGGTTCATTCAATCCGGAGGCTTCCAGATAATCTGTTACTACACGTGATCCCGGCCCTAGAGATGTTTTAACCCATGGTTTGCAATTCAAACCTTTTGCAATTGCTTTTTTTGCTATAAGCCCAGCAGCAAGCATAACTGAAGGATTGCTCGTGTTTGTACATGACGTAATTGCTGCAATGACCACAGAACCATGTTTTAATTCTCCAAAAAGTTTATCTGGAATGGGAACTGTGGTTTCTATTTGATCTTCACTTAACTCAAACCCTCGTTCTTTCCTTGATGCTCGAAGAATTTTTTGCCAATTTTGCTTCATTTCAGACAAATCAACACGATCCTGAGGACGTTTTGGACCTGCAAGAGCAGGTTCTACACTAGATAGATCTAGCTCTAAAGTATCTGAAAATTTAGAGTCAGGAGTATCTTTGGTCCGAAAAAGGCCTTGTTCTTTGCAATAACGTTCTACTCGCTGAATCAGCGAGTCTGATCGTCCAGTATCTCGTAAATACTTTATGGTTTGATTATCCACTGGGAAAAAACCCATAGTTGCACCATACTCTGGAGCCATATTTGCCATAGTTGCTCGGTCGGCTAAATTCAAATTATCCAAGCCAGATCCAAAAAATTCCACAAATTTTTCCACTACACCCATTTCCCGCAACATCTCAACAATCCGTAAAACTAAATCTGTCGCATTTACTCCATGTTGAAGTTTTCCACTTAGACGAAACCCAATCACTTCTGGAATAAGCATGTAGATCGGTTGGCCCAGCATCACAGATTCTGCCTCAATCCCGCCTACTCCCCAACCCAATACACCAAGACCATTGATCATTGTCGTATGTGAATCTGTTCCTACCAGTGTGTCTGGGAAACAAACGCCTCCCTTGGATTGAACCACAGTTGCAATAGTTTCAAGGTTCACTTGATGTACAATTCCAATACCTGGAGGATAGACGTTAAAATTATCAAAAGCCTGCTTACCCCATTTCAAAAATTTATAGCGCTCACTATTTCGTATAAACTCAATTTCCATATTTTTTTTGAGTGCTTTGGTGCTTCCAAAAGTATCAACTTGTATGGAGTGGTCTATTACCAAATCTACTTGAATACGAGGATTAATTTCACTCGGATCTCCATTTAAATCATACATTGCTGAACGCAGTGCTGCCAAATCAACAAGTGCAGGTACACCTGTAAAATCCTGCAAAATCACTCTACTGGGTTTAAAAGGAATTTCTCGATTGGATTTTTCTGTTGCATTCCAGTTGGCCAGAGCCATCACGTCTTCAGCACATATCTGAAATTCATCAACGTTACGAAGTGCCTGTTCCAACAATATCCGAATGGAAAATGGAAGTGTGTCTACCGTTCCAATTCCATCTTTTTGCAACTTTTCTAAACTGTAAAGAACAGTTTTGCCTTCGTTAATTTTAAAATATTTTTGGCAACCAAACTGATTGTCTTTCATAATACTTTCTTCTGATTTAAAAAATCATGTATCTCTTTGAATTAAATTTAACAAATTTAATCCTTTTCGAAAAAAATCCAGTGTATTTTTTTACGAAAATTTTCTAAAATTTTCAAGTTTTTATAATTTAGGAAAATCAAAATGAATTCAAAAAACAAGGTCAAAAAAGATTAAAAAAACACCTCTAGTCTTGAAGCCTGTTTAAAAATAATAGATAATAAAATATAAATATTCTTTTTTTGCATACAATGAATTAATTTAAATATGTTTAAACCACTTTTACTCATTACATTTAGTTTGGTCATCATAGGAGGAGGGCTACTTTTTTATCAAGACGGTGCCTACTTTACAAAACCACATGTTTCAAAAGTCGAAAGACTTTTTCCTGAACAACTTGATACAAAAGCCCTAAACCAGATTAAAATCGAATCACAGGGTACTTCAGTAAACTTAATTCAGTTAAAAGGAGGAGGTTGGAAAGAACAATCATTGGATTATAGAGCTGATCCAATTACCATACAAGATTTTCTACTCAAACTGTCTCAAATTCGTCTGGGAGATTTAGTAACAAACAATCCAGATTATCATGGAAGATTTCAACTTTTAACACCTCCAGAAAATAAGGAAGATTGGGAAGTTGATCGACACGGATTTGCTATAAGCCTTTTTCGCGGAGACGGAACTTCAATTTTAAGTTTTATTCTTGGTAAGAATCGAACTAATGGTCCCGGACAGTATGTAAGGCACAGAGGTTCTGATAAAGTTTTTTTAATTCCAGAAGGAATTCCTATTGATATAGATGCGAATGATTGGTTGAAAAAAGATTTACTTTCTATAGAGCCAAATCAAGTTCAAAGCATAGTACTTAAAAACGTTAAGGGGCGATCATTTTCCATAAACAGGAGCAGTGCGGAAATGGACTGGAATGCCAACACTGAATTTACAGATGTGCCAGATTCAGATAAGGTGACAACTCTCCTAAACAGGCTAGAAAATCTTTCTTTTTCCAAATTATATTTAAATGATGCGGTTTTTCAGCAATCTGACACTTCAGATTTAAAAGAAGCAATATTGTTTGTGTCATTATTTGATAGTAGAGTTTATACACTAAACATAAGCAAAATTGAGGCACCAAATGAAAATTACATTTTGAGTATTCGGATGGGTATTTCGATGTTGTCATCTGGCAATTCAGAAGCAGAAGATTCAAAACTTCGAGAGGAAATGGAAATCTATAACCAGCAAGTAAATGGCAGATTTTTTGAGATCAGTTCCTGGGAAGGAAAAGACCTTTTACTCAGTGAATAACTATTCAAAAATTTCTATTTTTTTAGCCTGATATGTCAATCCGGATGACATCAAATCACACTAAGTTAACTTTCCATTATATGCGTTTGGAAGGACGAGAGGAAACACTTTTGGAGTTTTTACTCCGGCGTTTTCGTTATTTAGATGATGAGGAGTGGCGTAATAATATTAAAGATAGACGTATATGGATTGACGGCAAATTGGGGTTCGCAAATTTTAAGCTAAAAAACAATCAAAAAATTGTTTATTTGCGTCCAGATTTTCTTGAACCTGATGTAGATCTAAACTTTGAAATTATTTTTGAAGATGAAGCATTAATTGCTGTCTGCAAATCAGGCAATTTACCTACATGTCCATCGGGGAAGTACTATAAAAATACACTGGTCAATTTGATTAAGTCTCGGGTTGGGCTCAAAAAGCTTTACACACTTCATCGGCTGGACCGTGAAACCAGTGGGGTAATTATTTTTGCTAAAAGACTGGAAATTGCCCAGTCAATGTCCGCTCATTTTCAAAAAAAAAGGATTCACAAAATTTATTCTGCAATTCTTAGTAAACACCTTCCACAATTTTCAAAGAAGTCGGTTCCAGAAATTTACATATCACTCCCAATTGGTCATGATCCAAACAGCAAAATTCGCATAAAACAAAGCGTAAATTTTCAAGGAAAACCTTCACATACTTATTTCAAAGAAATTTCTAAAATAGGTGATTATTCACTTGTTGAAGTGCGCCCCTTCAGTGGACGTACTCATCAAATTAGAGTTCATGCTGCACATATTGGTTGCTCTGTTGCTGGAGACAAACTTTATGGACTTCCTGATGAGGGTTTCCTGCGCTGGCTTGATGAAGGTGACGAATATTTGCTTTCACAAAATTTTCCACTCCATAGACAATTACTGCATGCAGTAGAGATACGATTCCCTCATCCTGTTACACGTAAAGATACTGTAGTTCGTTCAAATAATGAAAAAATTTTAAAAGAATTGAGCCTGAGTCGTTAAGCAAAACATTTACACTGAACTCATAATCAACAATGAACAAAATCCAAAAAGTGGAATACTGGGCTGAAAACCCCTATTTTGATCTAGAAACACGAGCAGAAGCTAAGAATCTTTTGTCTGATGAAAACAAAAAGGTTCGTGAAGAATGTTTTGGCAGTTTACTTGAATTTGGTACCGGCGGTCTAAGAGGTATTATGGGAGTTGGTACAAATCGAATGAATCGCTATACGGTTAGGATGGCAACAGAAGGAGTCGCACGTATTATTAAAAAAAATAATGATTCTATTACTAAAGGAGTGGTAGTTGGTTACGATTCTCGCAACTTTTCGTTTGAGTTTGCACAAGTATCGAGTGAAGTTTTTGCAGCACACAGCATACCTGTATATTTGTTCCGTGAAATTGCACCAACTCCCCTCGTTTCCTTTGAGATTCTAAGGCGTAAAGCAATAGCCGGAATTATTATTACCGCTAGTCATAATCCCCCTGAATATAACGGATTTAAGGTATATTGGGGAAATGGAGGGATGATTGTTCCTCCTGAAGAAATTCAAATTATTGAGGAGATCAGGGCCATAACTAGTATTGACAAAATCTCAACAAAATCATTTGAAGAATCACTTAAAAATGGATCTGTGGAATGGATTGACAGTGAAGTTGACGATTATTATTTGAAGACTGTTAGAAAATTGAGTATGGGGCAGCGAGAAATCAATAAGAATTTAAGTGTGGTTTTTACACCTCTTCATGGTACCGGGGGGCGATTGGTTCCAGTGTTGCTACATGAGCAAGGATTTGAAAATGTGAAAGTAGTAAAAGAACAAATGGTTCCGGATGGCAATTTCAGGACTGTTGGATCACCTAACCCTGAAGACAGGAATGCCTTTAAAATGGCAGTGGAACATTCATCCGATGATGATGACCTTATAATAGCCAATGACCCTGATGCGGATCGCTTAGGCGTAATGATACGTGACGAAGATAATCAATGGCGTTGGTTGACGGGAAACCAAATTGGTATATTAATTTTTGATTCAATAATTTCTGAATTGAAAATGAAGAATAGATTCCCAAAAAAAGGGGCCGTCATTACAACAATAGTGACATCCCCACTAATCTCAAAAATGGCACTGAAAAATGGATTGGATCTCGTACAAGTTTTAACTGGATTTAAATGGATTAGGCAAGCTGCCTTACGTTATGAAGAAGAGGTTGGAGGAAAGTTTATTTTTGGCATGGAAGAAAGCCATGGCTATTTGATGGGTACCCATGCAGGAGATAAAGATGGAGTTTGGGCGGCCATGGCATTTGCAGAATTGGTGGCTAAACTAAAGAAAAATAAATTAACGGCAATCGACAGGTTGAATCAGATTCATCATCAATATGGAACACATCTGGACATACTGAAGACACAAACCTTTTCCGGTCCAGAAGGTTTGGAACAAATACAGCAGATTATGCGAAATTTGCGTAAATCACCTCCGAAATTTATTGCTGGTCAAGCAGTAATGAAAAGAACTGATTATTTAGAAAATATTATATATTTTGCAGATGAAACTAAGAGTTTAAAAGGACCCGGATTACCTAAGTCAAATGTGATTTCATTAGAATTGTCTGACAATACGAAAATTTTTGCTCGACCTTCCGGAACCGAACCAAAAATTAAATACTACTTTAATTTACATGGTAGCAAACCTGAACTATTACAGCAACGTCTTTATGAAATTCAATCAGAATTTCTAGGCAATCAATAAATTTTTTGAATGTGTAATTTTAGATTCTCAGATTTTCTATTATATTCAATTGCATTCCTATTCTTGGGACTTATTTCTAGCCCTTTAATGGGACAGGGACTGTTCGTAGAGAAGGCAGAATCAACTGTAGAAATTAAGCAGGATAATCTTGTTAGAGCAAAAGCTGAGGCACTGAAAGAAGCAAAAGGGAAACTAATTATGAAAGCAGTTTCTAGGTTTCTTGATTTTGAAAGCATGATTTATTTGAAGCCACTTTTAATTCAACATTTTTTTGAACATCCAGATATTTATATTGAATCGATTCGAGTTATAAGTGAAAGAAATACCAAAGAGCTTTCTGAATTTACTTTGAAAATTGAAACTAGGATTTTTCATTCCCGTTTACTATCAGCTTTTCGGGAATTAGGATTAGTTACTCGTCAAGAACGAATTCCATTTAAGAGTTTTTATCTAATTTACGATGCAGACTCTAAATTACGTCAAAGAAGCGATTTGAATGAGTTTTTAGACCAACTGAATAACAGACTGAAACCTTATCGGATACGAATCAAAATAATTTTACCAAAAGTACAAGAGATTCCGATTGAAACTGGACTTCCTGCTCGTCTTGCATTGTTACCATTAAAAACTACTGAGAAAAGGAGTGGAACTGATCTAGCATTTCTTGAGCTCAAACTTGGACTAAGCCATCAATCTGAAAATTCTCCTCGAGGAGAACTCAAAGCAAAGCTTATTTTCTGGTCACAAAAGAAAAAAATTTTAGATTCACAATTTAGTACATCCATGGCAACTGCAAAAGTTTCCTACAAAACGTGGAACACAAAAGAAATTCTTACCAATATTCTTGATGAATTAATTCTTAAATGGACGCCTGTTATGCAGCATATAGTATCTGTGAATCAGGAAAACGGAACTCTAGTAAATCTAAAATTTCAAGGATTACCTGGACCAATTGAAGAACAAAAATTAATTAAGGCTTTATTTTGGAACAACCCACGCTGGAAAGAACTTACTCTGGACACTATTTCCAGAAACTATGTTTCCTATAAAGCTCTTTTCTTGGGACCACAAAAAGAAATATTACAAGATTTTCGTTTACTTAAGAATGAACCGTTTCGGATTTCATCTGTCAATTTGGAAGATAATAATTTGGTTGTGAGGGTAAAATGGAATGAAGTCCCAGTACCACTGGAACTATTTACAACAACATTAACAGAAGCAGGATTTTCTGAAATTAACCTAGAAGAAAACTATATTCCTAAACCTGCATATCAAGTTCCCTCAAACACATTCAAGCAAACATTCAAACTTCCTTTTGCAAAAGCCGTCTACGATCATATTCGCCATCGAGGAGACAGTACTTTATTCAGGATAGAAATTCCTAAACACATTAAAAATAATGAGGGAAATAGACTCATAAATTTAACTTGGTTTCGCCTCAGTCCTACTCATTTAAACCCCGAAATAACTATATTTGATCAAAACCGAAATCGTAAAAAATCATTTCTAATGCGAAGGCTTAAAAAATTTTCATTTCAGTACAAAATTCCAATCGGACAAGAAAACTTCTATATACGCATTTCAGATGAAGTGGGATTCCTTAAAGGAATTTCTGGAAGCTACCAATCTTTTCATTACATTTTGGCTTCGAATTAAGACTTTCAAATCTTTTTTGCGGTCTCTGGTTTTGATTTAATAGTTTTCTTTTTTTTTGATTTTCCGTTCTTGAACATGAAAATAATATCCCCAACGGTAACCTCATCACCGTCCTGAAGGAATCTTTGATCTATTCTACGTCCGTTCACTTTTGTAGTTTCTTGAAAGACCAAGTTTTGAATCTTCCAAGATGTACCTACCTTATATATTTTTGCGTGCCTCAAGGCGACATTCTCACTTTCTACAAAAATATCATTACAAGTTGATGATCCTATAGTGACCAGGTTTCGTACTAAAGGAATTTCTAGTTTGCTTCCAGAAACTTTTAAAATAGGTATCATTTTTTGAACCGGTCCTTTGGGAACGATTCCTACAATGGGAAGTTGTAGATCTTTACTTGCAGGACGGTGAATCATACCTGCAGGAACTTGGTGGTTTCGGTAAAGTAAGATCATTTCTCCAACATCTAAAACATCGTTATCACACAAAACTGTTCTATGGGATCTTCGTCGATTGATAAGTAGAGCATTCTTAAAGTTTGTGTCTTCAAGTACAAAAGTGTCCTGATGAGGAGTTAGAATTACCCTGCTTAAATTTGCTGACAAACGATATTTTTTGCTTGTTTGATTCTGTGAAAGAACCTCTAGTGATTGTTTTTCTAATTTAAGAGGTATGTAGGGATTAAGTTCCCCAAGATTCAGGATTTTAAATCCTACTCCGACTTGTTTTGCTACCTTTGATTTTTGAAGTAACCACAATCCAAACATCGTAAAAAGTACTCCTGTAAAAATCAGAAGTGACTCTGTAAATGGAAAAACGGAGGGTTCACTTGATTTAAGGAAAAAAGTCTGCGTGAAGAAATATTTTAAAACCGCAATTGAGGAGTCTTCCGGAATCGAAACACTTTGCTCTACAGCATGTTCAGCCGCAGTTAAAGATGCTGATTTAAGTATTCCTATAAATAAAAGCCCTGCGCTATGAACACAGGCACGGAAACATCGATCTGTTTTTGAGAACATCAGATTTCATAGTACTGCAGCAATGCTGTACCAATTTTGATGACATCTCCTTTTTTCATGGATTGTTTGTCTACCGAACGATAGTTCACAAGAACTTCTCCCCCCACGTTAGCATTCTCAATTATAACTTCGTTGCCTTTTTTAAGAATGTTTGCATGAAGGTTACATACCTCAGCATAACCTTTCAAAATTAGGTCATTTTGTGAACCATATCCTAGTGTAAACCTATTTTGATCAAGTAAAAAAACTTGCCCTTCTTGTTTACCAGACACAACTCGCAATGCAAAAGAGGTGGCACGGTTTTCAGTAATTCCAATAGATAATGAGATGCAGAAACCAATCAAAATCAATCCAAAAATGTGACCCGGACCGGTAATCTGATACAGCAGCAATAATTCAAAAATTCCACCTCCAATTGCTCCGCCAACTCCTCCACTAGTAATCCGTGGCCTTAAAAAACCTGAACGGGAGCGGAACAACTCAGTGGTTCCAACTAATA
>CAZOTX010000013.1:0-3554 GCA_964582835.1 uncultured Pseudomonadota bacterium
CAAAAGATTTTTGGCCATAAAAGCAATCCAGTTTAAGCCCATACCGCTTTCAAAACAACTGCTTAAAATGCAATGGATGCCATTTTTTTGTGCGTATTCGATCCACATTTTTGTTTTGTCCCAACCACCCAAAATTCCAGGCTTTAAAATCAAGACTTTTATTCCTGATAACGAAATGTTTGCAGCGGGGAAATCAGTATTTGGAATTGGAGCATGCCAAAGTGTTTCATCAAGTGCCAACGGCATTCCGGTTTGTTGATGAAGTTGTTCCAGTTTGTTGCTGTCAATTAATGGCTCCTCGCAGTATTCTATATCATAATCTTGCATCACCTCTGCAAACTCTAGGGCTTCATCCCAATCCCAGGCTCGATTTGCATCAAGGCACAATGTTATTTCATTACCCAAAACTTGTCGAGCTAGTCTCACACGTTCAATGTCTTGAAAAATATTCAATTGTCCAACTTTTAATTTTGCCGTCTTGAAGCCATTTTTTCGTATTTCTTCGCATTCCTTTTTAAGTTCTGTTCCGGATCCAACCGCCAGGCCATTTACAGGTATAATCTGTGTTGAAAGTTCACTTTTGGAGGATTTGTAATCAAACATTTTCGATTTATCTGACGCATTTAAAATCTGTTTTGAATTGTTAATTTCGGAATCTATGGAGGTTTGAAACATAGATCTAAGAGCCATATCTAAACCAAAATTAACAGACTTAAAAAGAGTTGTTGAATTAGTGTCGGGATTGAAATTACCTGAAAGGTAATCCAGAATTTGATTTTCTGCTTCCAACAGAGATTCTGGATGCATTCCCGATAGCGGAGCGATCTCTCCCTCACCAAAATTTTTGTTAATAGAATTTCTTTCATTTTCATTGTGAAGTCGGAGAATCAAACCTTTCCTCTCACGCACTTCTCGACCAAGCAGAATTAGAGGTTCCTTGAATGGGAGAGAATAATGAAAAAGTTTCCAATGGTAAAAGGCCATTATTATCCAATCCACCAACCGAGTGAAAAAAGTATTCCATATACAATGATAATTTTACTTGTGGAAGCCAAAGTTTTATTCAGTTCACTACCTTTTACTCCGAAAATAATTTGACGAATTGAAGAGAATCCCTGAAAAATTATCAGCGCTGAAAAACAAGCATACCAATGTTTTTCAGTCCAAAAAGCTAAAATGAAAGGAATAATTGCTGAGAAAAAAATAGCTACAAGATATTCTATTCGAGTGAAAGTAGTGCCAAATCGGACGGCTAATGTTAGCTTACCCACTTTTTTATCTGTTGGTTCGTCACGCAAATTATTAACAGCAAGTAGTGCTGTAGCTAAAAGTCCTGGAGCGAGTCCTGCAAAAATAACTATTGATGAAATTTCAAGTGTTTGCACATAAAAGGTTCCTCCGACTGCAATCGGACCAAAAAATATCAGTACAAATAAATCACCAACACCTAAATAACCTAGTGGCCAGGGACCACCGGTGTAGAGTATTCCGGATGCAATGGAAAGTATTCCGATTATAACAATCGGCCATCCACCCCGAAAAACGAGGTAAATTCCGACGAAAGTAGCTAGCCCAAAAACAATAACAAAATTCCAGTACATAGTTTTTGGCTCGACTAGTCCAGATTGAGTTGCACGAGCAGGACCGAGCCGTTCTTCAGTATCTGCGCCCTTTATATAATCAAAATAATCGTTGGAAAAATTTGTACCTATTTGAATCAGCAGTGCTCCCAAAAGTGCTGCCAAAGCGGCAAGAGCATGCCCTTTTCCTTCTCCGAAAGCCATGGCAGTGCCTATCAAAACAGGTGTAACTGCCGCTACCAAAGTTTTGGGGCGAATTGCCATCAACCAGCCCCGGAAATAGTTTGTAATGATCACAAAAAACTCAATTAATAAATTTAGTTCAGAGCCACCTTAAGAAACTGGTGACTATTCATACGACATTTTTATATTGTTTGTAATTTCTTTTGATGTCCCTCTTTCAGAAACAAGACTGCCATAATTTCATTATTCCGCATTGAAACTCTTAGATATTGTTATTCATTTTATCCTTGATTGAATCAAGAATATTTTCATGTCAACCATGAAATAAATTGAGATCTTATACATTATGTTTTTTTTCATAGATCTCTATTTTGTCTTGAGAACTTGTCATAGTTTGTAAAACAAAGATCTTTTGAAAATTTTTGAATCAAGTTTATAACTCAAGGATAGCGGGTAAATTTGTTGAAATCCGGTTTTCGCTTTTCGAGGTAGGCATTTCGACCTTCCTGTCCTTCTTCAGACATATAAAAAAGCATGGTAGCGTTCCCGGCTAATTCCTGTAAACCCGCTTGACCATCACAGTCTGCATTAAGTGCTGACTTTAAACAGCGAAGTGCCATCGGGGAATTTCTTAGAATTTCCCGTGACCATTGGAGAGTTTCTTCTTCAAGGTTTTTTAGAGGAACAACAGTGTTAACCATGCCCATTTCCAAAGCCTGCTGTGCGGTATACTGACGACATAAAAACCAGATTTCACGCGCTTTTTTTTGCCCAACCATTCTTGCCAAATAGCTTGAACCATAACCTCCGTCAAAAGAACCCACTTTAGGTCCAGTTTGTCCAAAAATTGCGTTATCGGCTGCAATAGTTAAATCACACATCACATGCAAAACATGTCCTCCCCCAATCGCATATCCTGCGACCATTGCTATCACAGGTTTGGGACAGGTTCTGATTTCCCGCTGAAAATCTAAAACATTTAGACGTAGATGCCCTGTTTCACTATCTTCATATCCGGCAGATCCTCTTATACGTTGATCCCCACCTGAACAAAATGCTTTTTCACCTTCACCTGTTAAAATAATTACTCCAATATTTGTATCTTCCCGCGCGTCATTCAGCGCTTCACGCATCTCTCGCACTGTTAATGGTCGAAAAGCATTTCGAACTTCAGGGCGGTTGATTGTGATTTTAGCAATACCTTCGTTTGATTTTTCAAAATTTATATCTGAGTAACTTTTATGGGATTCCCAATAATTTTTAGTCATTTTTCTCCATTCCTGAAATTTTTAGTTTCTTAAAATTTAAATTAATTTTAACATAGGTCACTGTTTAAGACGATAAAAATACCATAAGAATAATTCATATTAGATAATTTTTTGAAAAAGCTTGATTTAAAGATTGATTTTAAAATAGAATAATTGAATGTCATATAGTTTAAAATCAACTCTTAAAACATAAAAATGTTTGCTATTATTCGTACAGATGGAAAGCAGTACCGTGTTACTCAAGGAGGAACCATTCGTTTGGCTAGGATTAGTGCAAATCCAGGGGATTCCTATGAAACAGATCAGGTACTGGCCATTGGAAGAGGAGAAAGTAAGCTGGAATATGGGAAACCGGTAATTGTTGGAGCAAAAGTTCAAGGCACTATTTTAAAGCATGGAAAAGATCAAAAAGTTATTGTTTTTAAACGAAAGCGTCGTAAAACATACCGCAGAAAATATGGGCACCGTCAGGCACATACGCTGGTAAAAATTGATAAGATAAGTGCCAAATCTTTTACAGTCA
>CAZOTX010000013.1:3654-10736 GCA_964582835.1 uncultured Pseudomonadota bacterium
AAAAGCTTCACCAGTAAAAACAGCAGCTAAAAAGGCAGCACCTGCAAAAGTTTCAACAGTAAAAACTACAGCTAAAAAAGCTTCACCAGTAAAAACTGTAGCTAAAAAATCCTCACCAGAAAAAACTACAGCTAAAAAAGCTTCACCAGTGAGGACTACAGCTAAAAAAGCTGCCGAGAAGTAACCTTCTATTCTGAAAAAAAAATGGCACATAAAAAAGCTGGCGGCAGCAGCCGTAATGGACGAGATTCTCAAGGACAAAGACGAGGAGTGAAAAAGTTTGGCGGAGAGCGTGTTAAGTCTGGGAACATTTTGGTACGCCAAGTTGGATCTACATTTCACGCTGGCTTAAATGTAGGTACCGGAAAAGATTTTACTCTGTTTTCAAAGGTTTCGGGACATGTCAAGTTCGTTCAAAAGGGAAGCGGGAAACATAAGCGCAAATATATCAGCGTAATTGCGGACGATGCAGTAGTTTCTGCCTCTGTTTGAGATATGGGCGCTAAACCCCGTTCACTCTCTGGAATAAAACCTACTGGTACTACCCATTTAGGAAACTATTTGGGGATGATTAAACCGGCTATTCAATTGCAACAGACGCATGAGACTTTTTATTTTGTAGCCGATTATCACGCTCTTACGACAACTCGTGATCCTGAGCAACTCAGGGAAAATACCAACGATCTCACAGCCATTTTCGCAGCATTGGGAATGGACTTTGAGAACCACGCTTTTTTTAGACAATCTGATATTCCAGAAGTTACTGAACTTACTTGGATCCTTTCATGTGTTACATCAAAGGGAATGATGGAAAGGGCACACGCCTATAAGGATGCACTAACCAAAGAGCGGGATGTTAGTATCGGGTTATTTTGTTATCCGATTTTAATGGCCTGTGATATCTTGATTTATGACTCAAATTTTGTTCCAGTTGGTCAGGATCAACGTCAACATCTAGAAATTACACGTGACCTTGCCATTCGTTTCAATCATCTTTATGGCGAAACGTTAATTATTCCCGAAGCAATCATTGCAGATGAAATAGCTACCATTCCAGGAATTGATGGAAAGAAAATGAGTAAATCCTATGGGAATGTAATTCCATTGTTTGCACCGGAAAAACAATTTCACAAAGCTATTATGAAAATTACTACTGACTCAAAATCAGTAGATGAAGCTAAAGATCCTGAGGAATGCAGTGTGTTTGCTCTTTTCAAGTGTTTCGCAGATAAAGAAGATCAAGAAGCCTTAGCAAAACTTTACCGTGAAGGAGGTATAGGCTATGGTGAAGCGAAGCAACTTTGCTTTGAGAAACTTAATGCTGAACTTGATGAACCACGAGATATTTATCAGCAAATACGGTATGAACAGACAAAGTTAGATGGTATCTTAGAATCTGGACGCGACAAGGCACGTGCTATAGCAAGAAAAGTTACAGATCGTGTACGCAACAAAGTTGGTTTGTAATTTCTCCTTAATCGAATAAGAAATTTTTTATTCAACCATTTTCAAAGATTACAGCGTAATATTTTCTAAGATTTTCTGTAATATTTTGCTGTAAAAACACTTATCTAAATTACCAATCTACACACTGAAATGATCCCTGATATTCTATCCTCACGTTATGCAAGTGCAGAAATATCCTCACTTTGGTCTCCTGAAGGAAAAGTACGCATTGAACGAGAATTCTGGATAGCAGTGATGAAGGCACAGCGCAATTTGGGCATTGATATTCCAAAAGATGCGATTAAAGCGTACGAGAAAGTTCGTGATAAAATTGATCTAAATAGTATTTCGCATCGTGAACGGGAACTACGGCACGATGTAAAATCAAGGATTGAAGAATTTTGTGAATTGGCTGGATATGAACATATTCACAAAGGTCTTACCAGTCGTGATTTAACGGACAATGTGGAACAACTACAAATTCTTCGTTCGCTCTGTTTGGTAAGAATCAAATCTGTGGCGATATTACATCACTTGGCTGAAAAGAGCTTACAGACCAAAGACATTATGCTTGTTGGACGTACCCACAATGTTCCTGCACAGCCAACAACTTTAGGTAAGCGATTGGCGATGTTCGGAGAAGAAATTATGTTTGGGATTGATCGACTCGATCACTTGATTGAAAATTATCATTTGCGTGGATTGCAGGGAGCAGTGGGAACCAAGAATGATCAATTGGTACTAATGGAAGGGGATAAAAAAAAAGTTAGAGAGCTTTGTGAACAAGTACTTGAGCATTTAGATTGTTGTGCTTCATTCAATGCTGTGGGTCAAGTTTATCCCCGTAGCTTGGATGTGGAAACTGTACGTGCTCTGATTACAATCAGTTCTGGGATTTCTAGTTTTGCAAGGACTTTGCGTTTGATGGCAGGACAGGGTTTGGCCAGTGAGGGATTTCAGAAGGGACAGGTTGGTTCTTCTGCAATGCCTCATAAAATGAATGCCCGCACATCGGAACGAATAAACGGTTTTCACCAAATACTCAACGGTTACGGGACGATGCTATCTGGATTAGGTGGAGATCAATGGAACGAGGGTGATGTTTCGTGTTCAGTAGTTCGGCGTGTGGCGCTCCCAGGTTCTTTTTTCGCTGTTGATGGGCAACTTGAGGCGGCCCTGACTGTTTTAAATGAAATGGAATTTTTTGAGTACGCAATTGCTCAGGAAATGAAGCAGCATCTTCCTTTTTTGGCCTCTACTACTTTGCTGATGGAAGCTGTACGTAAAGGAGGTGGACGAGAAAGTGTACATGAGGCTATCAAGGAAAATACATTTGCCATTGCTGAAGACTTAAGGAAAGGAGATCTTAAAGAAAATGATTTAACACAGCGACTCGCAGATGATAAACGGATACCACTGGATTTACAGGAAATAAAAGAAGTTCTGAATGATACGGAAAGTTTTGCAGCTTTTGCGTTGGAACAAACGGAGAACTTCGCAGCACAAGTACGGAAATGGACTAAACGCTTTCCGGAAGCAATGCAAATAGTACCAAATGCGTTACTTTAAGTCGGGAGAAGGGTATGCCTTCACCCCACCCCCTTCAATTATGAAAATTGATAATTACTCAGCAGATTCGTACTTTTTTAACTCAACTGATTTGATTTTCTCTAGACGTAAACGTGAATATACTTCAATTAAAAATGGTCGTAGTTCATTGATGTCTTCGTCATCAGAAAACTCAGTGAAAAATTGTTCATATTGATCTAGTGCAGGAACCAGGAGTCCGTTATCCTTCAATAGCCCGGCATAAAGAAACCCGCTTTCATCCATCCTTTGAAACTCATCTTTTTGCTTTTTGAACTTTGCGAGCTTCTTTCCGGATAATACTTTCAGGTTCGCAGCTTTTGCAGTATAAGCAACATTGCCGCCTCCATCAAGAACTTCAACAAAATATTTTTGTTTTTTTACGAAAGGTTTTATTCTGGTCCTAACAATTTCATCTCCTGTAGCTGGAACATCGTAAACAGCTGAATCTGCCCAGGTTTTTGTTTTGCGGTCCTTAGTACCCAAATGTAGGCGATAGGCATATTCAGCTCCAGCAGTTTCCCAGGCAAGCTCAGTGAAATCTGCTGAAATAGTGTTTGTCGCTAATTTGAGGTGAATTCCTCCTTTTTCAACAGAACGTCGTACCGTAGTATATTTCTGAGTCTTTTTGAACTGCTTTGACAAGCCTGACAATAATCCACCTCCTGCATCTGTTCCACCAAGACTTCCCTCAATTACTTCTATTCCTTTTTTGGTGAATTTGATTTTAGAATTAGCGGTAAGTTGTGTACTTTCGTTAGTTTTTTGATTCAAAAATTTTATTGAACTATCTGCACCAACCCTGACCAAATAATTGGGGTAAATGAATTTGTTACGCCTAACTTTTTTCCATCGTTTCCCCTTTTTGCTATATTCAATCTTACCTTGAATTTCAACCAACATTCCCAAGGGAATCTTTTTGGCCAGCAGTATAGGTTGAAATGCAAAAGCAGAAAGAAAAAGGACCAAAGTGATTAATTTTATATAACGCATAGAACCTCCTGCAGTATTAGATTGGTTATTTAACTAAAATGAGTTTAACACATTGCCTATAAACCGACAACATAATTCAAAATTATTTTTTAAATTATTTCCATTCATAATCATATTTTGTAACTTGTTCGCATTATATCAAAGTAGAGATTAAAAAACGAAAACTTATTTTTGATTTTCTGAGATTTTAAGAAAAATTTTAGCAATATACAAGCTTATAGATTTTCTATATTCTGTTTTCTTGGAGGAAAACCGCTTAAAAACAGAAAAATAGATTTAACTTTGTAGATTAGTTTTTTAGGTTTTTGTTAAACTTTTTGAGACTATATCCACAGTCATTCCTACCTCCAATTTCCCTATTTTATCTGCAATCAGATTCTGGCCAAAAACCACTTTGCCGTTTTGTTTTCGATAGCTAGACAGGGTCTTCAGTGGTTCTTTCCCAGAAGATTCTCCAGTTGCCGGATCTACAGTAATTAGACTACAACGTGAACAGGGTTTTACTATTTGAAATTCACATTCTCCAATTTTTATTTTTTGCCAGTTGTCTTCTTCATAGGGCTTTGTATTTTTCACAACAAGATTTGGACGAAAACGTTTCATTGTAATTGATTTCGGAAGAAGGTTGTTGAGATGACTTAATGATGATTCTGAAATCAGCAGAAAAGGGTAACCATCTGAAAAAGAAACAAGATTTTTTGTAGGCGCATAGTTTGGGTCCACTATACGAATACTGTGATCAGGCATAAAAACAATATTACAGCCTTTATTTAAATACTCACTGATCCATAATCTGGATTGAGGATTGGTTGACCATGCTTCACAATGATCTCCCCAAACCTCAACTTCCTGTGACTTGCCTTCTGTGGGAGACAAAGGCAGAATTAATTCAGACATTTGTGGAGCATTCAAAGTCAGGGTTTGACGGACTATTTCTGTCCTTATCAAAGCCATGCTGGGGTTGGTTCTTTGTGTCACAAATTGTCCAAAATCATCTACTACCATCCAGCGTCGGTCATTTTCCAATCCCCGTTGAAAAATGGAACTCTTTTTAAGAGGAATTCCACATGTTGATTTAAGTGGGTAAATATTAAGTTGACTTAAAACTGGCTGCAACATTTTTTCTATTTATGAAAATTTTAAAAAGTATAATTATCCTACTAGATTTTTAGATTCATTTTAAATGAAATGTTCTAGGGGGGATTTTTTCCTTTTTTAATAAAATAGTACTCTAATCACCAGTCCTTCCCGGACACTTTGTAGCAAGATTTTAAAAACATCTGCAATATTGGGGGATTTAAGATTTTAATTAGAAAACAGACTAAAGAAAATTTTCTATAACCAGGTAATAGTTGTCACTGAGGTTTGTGTCCTAAATTATCCACACCTGAATTTATTATGGATCAAAATAAGAACACCTGCTTTTGTCTTAGACAAAACTATTCGATGAAATTTTTATATGGAAATACCAGATGGAATTCTCCTGAACATTCTCTGTTATCAAGATAAAAAGGGAGTACTATATATTCTTCATCGTTAACAGTGTCACTAAGAAATCCCAATTGTAAGATATGAAGGCAACTGGCAACTTTTAATTTGTCACTTTTGGGCCATAGCTCTAGCAAACTAACAAAAAATTTTCGCAGGATTTCTCCAATTTCCAAAAACGTAATAGAATCTGCTTCACGCAAATCACTAAAAATATTTATATGATTTTGAGAATTTTTTGCGTTCACTAATGAAGCCAGTCCTTCACCGACGGTCCGGCTAAAATGCAAAATCCATACTGAGTTAGAATTTCTCATCTCGAACAGAGAAAAATAAGAACGACCCGGAGACCAACTGCGCAAGTTGGCATAAGAAAGGCATTGTTCAGTTTCAGAAGTAATTCTGAAGGCTCCCGGAAGTATTGTTTGAAATTGGGCGGTTAGTATATTAACCAGTCTTTGAACTAAAAGACTTTCTTTAGGCTCTGGGAAACTTTCGATTTGATCAGAGAAACCTGTACCAGGGAAATTTGTGTCAGATGCCGATTTCTCGATATTGGGGACATCAAATGTTTCTCGAATCATTTGTTGCAATATTGCTTCTGATGAAATATCTGTAACAGACGTTTGGTTTAGCATTTTTACTTTTTAATTCCAAATCTGTAAAAAAACGAAAATCTTTTTTCAATTTAGGGATCAATTTTTTTCCAATCATAAACAAGGCTAACACAAATTTTTTCTAATGGGAACTACCACCGTAATAAAGATAAATTTACTGCTAATTTTTGAGAATTTCTAAAGAAAATGTCAAAAGAAATCTTAAGTATAAATTTAACAGAAAAAGAAAAAAATGTGACATATCCTTTATATTATTCAAAGTTCATGCATAAGTCTCTTTGTATCATTATAATTTTCTCATTTTGTTTTTTTGGAGAATTGTATTTTGAACAAAATTTAGCGGCCAAAAGTCAGGGCCGTAACATACAATTATATGTAAAAGATAGTGCTGTTTTACAGGCCAGTAAAAGTGAAGCACGCATTGCTGAACAAAGAAACAAGGGACGTAAAGTAAAATATTACGTTTTGAAAAAATCTGTTCTTCAAGGAAGGAAAAGCATGGGAAAAAATTCTGCAAAAAAAATAATTGAAACCGGCTTTGTTTCTTCCAAGATGATTAAAAATAACCACTGGTTTGTGAAAAAACCAACGCAGCTTCGAAATTCTAAAGTGAACATTGCCAGAGAATATAACTCTTCAGAAGTAAACCCAAGAGTTTCTAAAAAAATAAGCCGCAATGCCTTACAGATTTCTAAAACACGCGCACGCATCACTGGAGCAGCAAAGCCGGACACTCTATTTCCTGAAGAATCTAGCCGCAATGCCTTGCAGATTTCTAAAACACGAGCACGTGCCACTGGAGCAGCAAAGCCAGACACTCTATTTTCTGAAGAATCAAGTCGTGGGGCACTTAAGATGACAAAAACCAGAGCAAGTGTAACTGGACCAGTTAAGCCAGATATTGTATACTCTAAAAAGATGAGTCTCAAGGTAAGGGAAATGTCATTGAAG
>CAZOTX010000014.1:0-10698 GCA_964582835.1 uncultured Pseudomonadota bacterium
TTATTTAGCAGTGGAACGAGAATGGAACGGAAAGGGTAGGAATAATTGTAAATAAAACTACAAATACTGATGTAATCTGGCGCGGGCGGGAGGGTTCGAACCCCCAACCCTCAGAGCTCCTGCATCTCAATCAAACCAGCGTATAGGACTTCATCAGTTACCTGACTTACGCTCATGCCAGTACGCTCTGACATTGAAATGGCACAAAAGTGGCACAAATTAGTAATTTGTAGGGAATTAAATTTACGCAATCTGTTGATACTGCTGGTGCGGGCGGAGAGACTCGAACTCCCAACATTCAGATTCGAAGTCTGACGCTCTATCCAGTTGAACTACGCCCGCAAGCAGAAAATTTAGGTAGGGAATGTTGAAAATTTGTCAGCAGAAAAACTGGGGCGAGCGAAGGGGTTTGAACCCTCGACCACTGGAATCACAATCCAGAGCTCTACCAACTGAGCTACGCCCGCCACAAAGGTTTTATAATATTTTACACTGGGATATATGCATCTTAGCCAAATCTCAGTAGTAAACCAAAAAATAACTGTCACAGCCTAAATATGTGCGTAGCTGAAATTTCAATATTTCAGATATTTTAAAGTGCTTTACCGACACGTGATAGTATCCCTAAACCTTTTAAATTGCAACAAAAAAATCATGTTATTACTTCTAATGCCATCGCAGTTGCTTCCCCACCACCAATGCAGAGGCCAGCAACTCCACGGATTTTACCGTATTTTTGTAAAGCTGAAATCAGAGTCACAAGTATTCTAGTTCCAGAAGCTCCTACCGGATGCCCAAGAGCACAAGCTCCACCGTGAATATTTACTTTATCTGCAGGTAAATCTAGATCTTTCATGGCTGCCATTGTAACTACTGCGAAAGCTTCATTGATTTCAAAAAGATCTACGTCTTTTGCTTTCCATCCAACTGAATCAAGCACATTGTTTATTGCACCAATTGGAGCAGTCGTAAACCATTCCGGTGACTGAGCAAAACTGCTGTGTCCAAGAAAACGTGCCAAAGGTTCCAATCCCCTTTTTTCTGCGATTGACTCTCTCATCATGATCAGGGCTGCAGCACCATCGGAAATAGATGACGAATTTGCTGCCGTGACTGTACCATCCTTTGTAAAGGCTGGACGCAAGCTTGAGATTTTTTCTATATTAGCAGTTAAAGGTTGTTCATCTTTTTCAATTAAAGTTTCTCCTTTTCGGCTTTTGAAAGTTACAGGAGCAATCTCTCTTTTAAAACTTCCATCCTCAATTGCTGTTTTGGCACGAGTTAAAGACCGAATTGCAAACTCATCCTGAGATTCTCGGGAAAACCCGTATTTTTGTGCAGTTCTTTCTGCAAAAACTCCCATCAAAGTCCCCTTGTCAAATGCATCTTCGAGTCCGTCCAGGAACATATGGTCAATCATTTCACCATGTCCCAGTCTTTGTCCAGATCTGGCTTTCTGCAAAATATAAGGAGCATTTGACATACTTTCCAGACCTCCAGCAACCATCACCTCATTTGCCCCTACAAGTAATGAATCATGTGCCAACATAGTAGTTTTCATTCCTGAACCACACATCTTATTCACAGTGGTACAACCTGCTGATTCAGGAATTCCGGCACCGAGAGAAGCTTGACGAGCCGGAGCTTGCCCCATCCCTGCAGGGAGTACGCACCCCATCAGGACTTCGTCAACATCTTCTGCGGAAATACCACTCGATTCAAGAGCCGCACGAATGGCAAAACTTCCAAGTACCGGAGCCCGGACATCCTTTAAAACCCCTTGAAATCCCCCCATGGGCGTACGGGCCATACCCACAATAACTATTGAATCCTTGTTTTTCATTTCAGACTTTTCTTAATATAAATTTTTAAAACTGTTGATAGATTTTTTTAAATGTCTACAAGAAATTTAGAGGGTTCTGAATCCTATGCCCCTTACAATTTTCACTCCTTTAAAAAAGGAACTCTGGAGAAAATTCATTAAATCTAGTAAAATATGTTTTTCCTGAATCAAAAAATCTGATCAAGTATGGGATAATAAATGACAATTTGTTTTTACCAGAAAGTTGTTACCCATTATTATATCATGTTTTAACAAAATTTAAACGGCGAAGTCCAACGAATAATGTGGTAAAAACACTTGAAAAATTGAACCGCTTGGGTTTCTTCTGACGTAACGCAATAGGCCTCCATGAGCCTGAACAAGTCGGTGCGAGATTGATAATCCAAGGCCATGTCCTTCTTTTTTAGTACTGTATAAAGGCTTAAATAATTGATCGCGCTGCTCAGCAGAAACTCCTGACCCTTCGTCTTCAAAAGCAATTAGAGTATAACTCCGTTCTGGATCCAAGTTAGTTCCTGCAAGTTCCCACTTACCACAATAACGGGTATGAACGGTAATAAAAGCATCCTCCTTTGAGGCCTCTACTGCATTACGAATCAAATTCAAAAACACCTGATGTAGTTTGTCACGGTCAGCACTTATTTCTGGAAGTGATGTATCAAAACTACGTATAAACTGAATTTGAGTTGCTGAGTTTTTTTCGAACCTGATTACTGTATTCAGTATGTCGTGCACGTCAAATGAAGATCTAACCAGTGGTACCGTGTGAGAAAGAAACAGTAACTGTTTTAGTAATCGTTCCACTCTGCCCAATTCATCTAGCATCATCCCAATGGTTGGATTATTAATTTTTAAATTTTGCAGATCACGTTCCAGTAACTGTAGCATTCCTCTTACTCCACTGAGCGGATTTTGTATTTCATGTGCTAAAGAGACTGCTAATGTTCCCAACGAACAGACCAACTGCTCCTCATGCTCTCTTGCCTGGCTCTCTTGAAAGGTGGTGCTTTCCAAAAGTGTTATTAATGCCTGTTTTACAATTCCAGATTTCTTTCTAACAGGGGCAATCACAACTTCTGCCACTCGCTCTTTCAATGGTGGTGTTTTCAGTACATAACTTCCCATCCTAAAAACCTTTCCAGAATCTAGGACACCCCTAATTTTTTCCTGAATCATAATATCCGCATCAAAAAACTCACTACTTTTTTTGCCAACTAAGCGCTGAGAGTCTTTTTCCCAAAATTGGGCTGCTGAATCATTACAATACACAACCTCTTCTTTTTGGTTTATTAAAAGTACTGCTTGTGGTAAATGATCTGTCAGACAGGAAATGCGTGTATTAGAAAGCATAAATCAATAGTTTTGAAAAGGTTGTGTCCTGCGGAAAGATGAACACTCAGCTTAAATCCAAATATGATTAAGAACAAGTTTTAACCATTCTCCAGAAAAATGGGGTTGTTGAAATGTATAGAAGGGTATATTAAAATACAGATACATTTCTGAACCTAAATTAATTTAATGATTCAAAAAAATCTATGACAGTTTACTTCTCAAAACAGTCGGAATTGTTCAGGACCGAATCAAATAATTTTACCCGAAAGGGCAGGCAATTTGAAGTTTTTAACGGTAAATATGACAGGTTTGCAGTAATTGAAGCTTCAGCTGGAACCGGCAAAACATTTGCCCTCGTGGAATTGGTTTTAGAAATGGTGCTGGAACAAGAATTACCTCTCAAAAGTATTTTACTGGTAACCTTTACCGAAAAAGCAACAGCCGAGCTCCGCTTACGTTTACGTACAAAACTTTATGAAATTTTGGAGGCCTGTGAAAAAATAAATTCATCTTTCCAAAAAATTCCAGACGGACCTTATTGGGAAATTAATTCAGCAAGGAAAAAACAATTAAAAACCGCATTGTTGGATTTTGATTCAGTTCCAATTTATACTATTCACGGATTCTGCAAGCGGGTTTTACAGGAATTCGCTTTTGAAAACCGACAACTTTTTGAGCAGCAATTTTGTGATACAAAATTACTTTTTCCTGAAATTTTCAGATGTTATATCCGCAAAAAATTGGTTTCAAAGAATTCTCCAGTTTCACAACTTTTTTCACTTTACGTAAAATACACTGAGGGGAATCTTGATACATTGGAAAGTGACATCAAGGTTCTACTTTCAAAGACAGGAAAATATTTTCCACTCTTACCAAAATTTGAAAATTTTATAAAAGAATTTACAAAGACCTGGAAAGCATTAATTAATTGTGATAGGAATTTTCGAAAGCAAATTTTGAGACAACATTCTGTTCGGACTATGTTCGAATCGGCAGCACTGAGCGAAGTTTCAAAAAATAAAACTTTTCTTAATCTTGAACTACTTCTTGAAACATTGGAAGAAAAAAATCCGAACACAACAATCCTTGAAAATTTGCTTACCGTTTTTCAGATAGAATTGAAAACAATTGTAAAACCAAAATTCAGAACTACGTTGAAATCTGGAGAAAAGTGGCTTAGCACTGAAGAGTTTCCAGAACCGGAGCGAAAGTGGATTGCAGCCGTTAAAGATTGTGAGAAATTACTGCAAAAGTACAATTTTTCAGGGGATACAAAGAAAATTTTAAAGGCTTGGTTGACACAACAGGTTCTAAAGGATGTTCATAGTGAACTTGAAAAAACAAAATTAGAGCTGGGCAAATTTGATTTTGACGACCTGTTGCGTATGGTTGAAGAACAGGTGGTACCTTCAGGAGGAAAAAGATCCATTTCAACTCCACTCACCAAGGAGGTTAGGAAAAAATATGCCTGTGCAATTGTTGATGAGTTTCAGGACACGGACCATCGGCAATGGTCTATTTTTCGGCATTTGTTTCTAGAAAGTACAGAACATCGATTAATTGTCATTGGAGATCCAAAACAGGCTATTTACTCTTTCCGCAGTGCAGATATTTTCACATATCTGCAGGCACGAAAAGCAATTGAGGAAAAAACAAAGAGACTACCATTTAAACTTAAGAAAAATTACCGATCTTCCGAAAAACTAATATCTGGCTTAAATCAGATTTTCGGAAAAGAACCATGGTTTCCTAAAGAGCGTGGAATCATTTATCAGCAAGTAGGATGTGGTAAGCCGGAACTGGAACTAAAGGATGAAACACCTAATCGTAACGCAATTCACTTAATGGAATTGCTACCTCAGTTTACAGTCTCCGGGAAAAAAATTGCAGACCAAAGAAAGGCAGCTAACCCTAAAATCACCTTAGAAATACTGGATTCACTCAATGCTTTGAAAGGTGAAAAATTTTTTGGCGAAGAATCTTTTTTGAAAGCCATAAGGCTTATGTTTGACTTTGATTTGTGTGAGACCGATCAAAATAATATTTTAAATTTATTCCTGGATGATCGGGCAGAAAATGCGACTTGTAGGTTTGCTGAAGCAATTGCACTTGAAATTAAAGAACTTTTGCGAATTGGATTTAACAAAGAAGATAGCCCCGTTTGGAAAGATGAACGAAAAGAACGCCATTTATCTCCTCAGGATATTTGTGTTCTTTTCCGCAAAAATCAGGAAGGAGAAACAATGGGGAAAGCTTTGCGTAAAAACGGAATCGACTTTGCTTTTTATAAACAAAAAGGTTTGTTTGCCGGTCGTGAAGCCGAAGAAATTCTTGATTTGCTAGAAGCTGTTGCTCACCCTATAGATCATTCACGCACAGCTAAATTTTTGTTGACTCGTTTTTTTGGCACAAATATTTGGGAACTAGGGAAATTCCCGAAATGGAATTCAGATTTTTTACATCAGTTTAAGGAATGGAATTCCCTGGCAGAAGCTAGACAATTTCGGAAGCTGTTTGACGATATTCTACTTCAAACAAAGGTGATTGAACGTGAATTGCTTCTTAGTGGAGATGAGAGGAGTGTAACTAATTATGTACATTTGTTTGAAATACTGAACAAGAATGCCCTGGAACGTCACCTTGATTTATTTGAATTGATTCTATTGCTACGACGGTATATTGATGGGAAAGAAGATCCTGGCGAAAACGAAAATTTGTTGCGCCTGGAAAGTGAACGAAATGCGGTTCAGCTAATGACCATGCATGCTGCAAAAGGCCTTGAATTTCCTGTTGTATTTTTATTTGGAGGACTGACTGGGGGTAAAAAATACTCCATTAAGTTTTATCATGATTCAGAAGAAAAACCCATAATAGATATGCTAAGTTCAACAATTCCGAATGAACACCAGTGGCAGGCAGAAGCAGAACAGCAGCGTCTACTTTACGTCGCAATGACTCGTGCCTGTGGGCGGCTCTATTTGCCATATGTAGGATCTTTAACAGGGAAATCAGGAAAACGTGTATGCAAAGTCAACGAAGATTATTCATTACTCAATAATCAATTAGCTAGCATAAAAGAGCAATTTGCAACTATCGTTTTAAATACTACTTTCAGTTACAGTTTTGTCGGGAAATCTTCTTTATCCACACAAGAAGACGTTAATGAAGTTGAAAGAGAGCAATTGATAAAATGGGCACCAATTCAGCTTCCTCAGCATCCAACCATTTTGAATGATTCAATTGAGACAATTCATTTTTTTAATCAACTTCGCTATAAAAAAAAGGGATTTGTAGTGAGTTCTTTTAGCAGGATGAACAGAAAAAAGGAAAAACTGCAAGAGGGGGAAAATGATTTTTTAGGAATTAGCCCAGTAGAAATCCACACAGGGAATGATTTAGTGGATCGAAGAGAAGATGATGAAACCGACATATTGAGATTCCCTTGGAGAGTTAAACTGCAGTCGAAAACATTAAAAAAATTAGATCGACTCCAGACAGACAGTAACAAAGATCTTCTTCCGGGTGGAATTCAAACCGGGAATATGTTACATGAATTACTGGAACTAGTGGATTTTACTACAATACAAAAAACGAATTCTCCTCATGAATGGCTTGCTTACCCTCCTGTAAATCGCCTACTGAATTCATCTAGGGAGCGATATGGACGTTCAGTTGAAACTTTACCACGTATCGCAGAAATTATCTGGAATACTTTACGTATTCCTCTAAAGTTGGGTTCATCGGCAGCCTCTCCGCAAATGGTTCTGGCTGATAGCGAACGTTATTTAAGAGAAACTGATTTTTATTTTCCAATTCCTTTCAAGGGACAAGAAAAAATCGGCAAGACTGAGGAGACACTTAAAAACAGTTTTGGAATCAATCATAAAGTTGAAGGTTGGAAAGTGGAAAAAGGTTTTTTGCGTGGCTCAATCGACTTTTTATTTGAACATAAAGGGATGATTTATTTGCTGGACTGGAAAAGTAATATGTTAGAAGATTATCATGTTAAAACATTGGAACATGTGGTCATGCAACATTATGAATTGCAGATGCAAATTTATACTCTTGCCGTCTCTTACTGGTTCAAACTCTCCAATAAAGAAATTTACAACAAAAAATTTGGCGGTGTAATCTACATTTTTTTACGTGGAATGTCACATAATCATAATAATTGTTGCGATTCACAAATTTCTGTTAATGATGGTGTGTTCTTCAAAAAACCAAGCTGGCAGGATTTGAAGGGTTATGAAAAACGGTTGAGTCATGAAAATTATTGAAAGTTGATTTTTTTAAATAAATCATTCAAAAATATTTAAGAAAATGCAAAATTTCGTTGAGCTGTAAAGGAGATTGCAAAATATAACATCCTAGTCTGAATCAACTTTTTTCAGGAAACTGTTTTAATTACTCCCCACCAAATTGTTCTCTAATTTATGTTTTTTGAAACAAAAAATCGATTTGACTATACAAACTTTTATATTGTCAAAGCTAAAAATTGGATTTAAATTAAGGGAAAACTCCAAAACCCTAGGTGGTATTTTTTACACTTCATTTGAAATGCAATAAATTGGGCGGGTTAGCTGAAAAAAGGATTCCCGTGCGCTATCAGTACCAATTATAGCAGCGCGATCATTAGCTTTAAACCGAAAATTAGCACTCGGACTAGCTTCTAATTTGTCTTCCCTAACAACACCAACTACTGAGGAAGCAGTTTTTGTCCAAATTTCAGACTCTCCAATCGTTTTACCATCCAGTTCACTACCAGCTTTTATCAACATCCATTGCATGTCAAACTGGTGTTCTGCCCACTGGAGCTTTTCAAGGATTTCATCCTCTTCATTTTCACTGAAAAAAGAGGCAAACAAATCTTGCCGCAAGGATTCAGTGTAATGCTGGATTTTGGCAGCAGGAATATGCAAATGTACCAGTGCTTTTCGTGCCATCTCAAGTCCTGCCTCAAATTCTGGAATCACTACCTCAGATATATTTAGCTTTTTGAAATCGTCTAAAAACTCAACGCCGGGCGCACGGGCTACCACTGGAATTTCAGAATTCACTTTTCGCGCATTTTCGACTATCGCCTGGGCAATCACCACTTCCTGTGTAGTTATGATTAATAAACGCGCTGATGAAATCTCAGCCGCCTCTAAAACAACTTCGTGACTAGCATCTCCATATATAACTGTAATTCCAGAATTTTTTGCCAATTCAATCCGCAATTGATCTAATTCAATAATCAACATGGGAACCATGAGGCGTTTCAGAACTTGGGCTATTCGGTAGCCAACTCGGCCGCCTCCTACTACTATCACATGATTTCGAAATACTGATTTCGGGGAATTTATAGAGTCCAAAGGTTCATGCTTGAACCAGCGTTTTCGAAGAGCATACAAACGAACCGTTTGACCTGAAATAATTGGGGTTAGAAACATCGTTATAATCGCTGTGCTCAAAACCAGTGAATAGACTTCATGGTTGATTGAGTTTGTAGAGACTCCAACTTGTGCCAGTACAAATGAAAACTCACCAACCTGAAAGAGCCCCATCCCAACCGCTAATGGGATCACATTTCCATATTTGAAAATACGAGCCAAAAGCGCAAAAATAATGCCTTTACCTAGACTAATTATAAATACAAGGATTAGTACTTGATCCCAGTGATTCATCAAAAATTTGGGATTAAGCAGCATTCCCACAGATGCAAAAAATAGTAGTCCAAATAGGTCCCGAACTGGAATGATGTCGCTTAACGCCTGATGACCATAATCTGACTCGCTCAAGACCATTCCAGCAACAAATGCTCCAAAAGCAAAAGAAAGGCCCACCAAATACGTCAGATATCCCACTCCCAAACCAATTGCTGTGATGGCGAGCAGGAATAATTCGCGTGATCCTAAATGGGCTATATAGCGCATGATAAGAGGTAACAAGCGAGTTCCAAACAAAATCATTCCTACCAAAAAAACAACTGTTTTCAGAATTGCGATTCCCAAAGAAAGCCAATCCAAAGAAGGATCATTCATCATAGGTAACAGTATAATGAGTGGAACAACCGCCAAATCCTGTACTATCAACATTCCCACCATGACCTTGCTTGATAGTGTGCCTAACCAACCTTGATTCATAAGAGTTTTAAGCAATACCATTGTGCTAGAAATAGAAACTAGTGCTCCAAGCCAGAGAGAGGACTTAGAATCCCATCCTATCCACTGCCCTATGCAGTAGCCCATAATAATGGTTAACAATATTTGAATAGGAGTCCCAATCAGAGCAATCTTTTTGACTGGTTTAAGGTCTTTTAGAGAAAATTCGAGTCCAAGTGCAAAAAGCAAAAGAGCCACCCCGATTTCTGCCAAAAGTTCTATTTCATGTACACTTTTCAGTGCAAATCCTCCGGTATGCGGACTAAAAACAATTCCAGTTAGAATATATCCCAAAACCAGCGGTTGTCCTAGTCTCTGCATAAGTAATCCACTAAAAAAGGCTGTGACAACAAGCATGATAAGGTCTGTAGCAATACCCATGATGAACACGTAAGAAAAATACTAATGGAAGATCTTATGAGTTTAAATTTTAACTTTGAGATTCTTCAAGGAGACGGTATTTCAAGATTGACTTGAGTATTATGTATGTTCAAGGAACCCAAGATATTTTATAGGGACACGACAGAAAACTCCTTTTAGAAAAAATTATTTGACCCTAAAATTTTGTATGGTTTCTTCTGAATTTGTCTGTAAAAAAGTTAAAGGTTTTGTATTAAAATCATTGAAATAAATTCAGATAGGAATGATATCCTTCTTTTCCCATGTCATTTTTGGAAACAAACCTAAGCGCTGCCGAGTTTATACAATAACGTAACCCATCTGGTTTTGGTCCGTCGTTAAATAAGTGTCCCAGATGAGAATCTGCTTTTTTACTTCTCAACTCAATCCGTACAGATAGCCAACTTATATCTTCTTTTAGAATTATACCGGCCCCTTTGATGGGTCTTGTAAAACTGGGCCATCCTGTACCCGATTTGTATTTGTCTTTTGAACTGAACAAAGGTTCGCCAGACACTAGATCAACATAAATTCCTTCTCTTTCATTATTCCAGTATTCGTTTCTGAATGGCTGTTCAGTTCCATCTTTCTGAGTCACTTTGAACTGTAAAGGTGTCAGAATTTTTTCTAGTTCGTCTAGGTTAGGCTTTTGATAATTTGATGTTTTTTTTAAAATTTTAGGGTCATTAATTTTTTTACCCCATAATTCTTTAAGTCGTTGATCACGTCCACATCTAAGGCGGTAATATTGATATTTTAGTGAGTTCTTTTTGTAGAAATTCTGATGATACTCTTCTGCGGGATAAAATTCACTGGCCAAAATTATAGGAGTTTGGACTGACTCTTTCAAAATACCAGATTTTTCAAGTAGAGTTTTAGATTCTTCAGCTAGTTGTTTTTGTTTTGTAGAAAAATAAAAAACAGCTGTTGAATACTCATGACCTCGGTCACAAAATTGTCCATTTTTATCAGTAGGATCAA
>CAZOTX010000015.1:0-10556 GCA_964582835.1 uncultured Pseudomonadota bacterium
GTGACAATAAAATTTGGTGTCAGGCCACGGAAGAAAAAAGCCAGCAATTGCTGCTTCCTTTCCAAATATGAAGCCACGTAGATAATCAAAACTATTTTCAATAATTCAGATGGTTGCAAACTTAATGACCCCAAACGTAGCCAACGGCGCCCTCCTTTAACCTCATGCCCCAATTCAGGGATCAAAACTAGGATCAACAAAATCAACATTACAAGCATTAACCAGATAGAAAGTTGCTGCCATTTGTTATAATTCACGTACAGAGCAATTCCCAAAACTACAAGTCCAACCAAAATATGCATCAGGTGTCGATACAAAAAGTATTGACCATCATTGTATTGAAGATCAGCATAAACACCTCCTGTACTGTAAATCATTACTGTTCCCCAGGAGAGCAAAAACAACGTTGCTCCAATCAGCGGTAGATCATAGCGAGTATGCATAAAAATTGTTGTTAAAGATTTTTAATCGGGATTGACAAATAAGTTTTACATTCTTGTATTTCAAATTCATCAGGTATAACAAAACAAAAGGAATTATTTTATATTTTTTCAACCAGAATTACTTTTTAAGAGTGATAGCTAACAAAGTTTTTAAGTATAACGTTCTTAAAAAGAAGATTCAAATACACTTTTCGCTATTTTTTGTCGTAATATCTTTATATGTTGCGTGTTTTTTTCACGTTCCGAAAAAATTTCTATCACCGCAGATTTATTTTCTTTAAGCGCTTTTGAATAATCTTTCTCAAAGGTACTGATCGATTCAGGATTAAAATAATTTAAATTAAACATTGAAGAAACTGAACGAAAATTGAGATTGTGTGGTGCCGCGAAAAATGGTTCGAAAATATCTTTCTGACTGGCGATAGGGAGAAATGAAAAAATACCTCCTCCCTGGTTATTAAGCAATACCATCAAAACGGGTTTGGAAGAATCTGCAAGTAGTTTGAATGAATTAAGATCGTGTAAAGCTGATAAGTCTCCAATAAGTAATGTTACAGGCCTCTTCATACCTGAAGAGTATCCGCATGCTGACGCTATAAGGCCGTCAATTCCACTGGCACCACGATTAAGTGCTGTTGGAATATCTGCGCCATTTCCTGAACCAACCATGTCCACCGCACGGACCGGCAGACTGTTTCCAATGAAAAAAACATGAGTTTCTGGTATGATCAAAGTAAGCCTTCTTACCAAAGCAAACTCATTAATCTTATTATTTTCTAAATTTTCAGAAAAATATTCCTCAATCAAATCACCTGCCTTAGTCGACACCTGAAGCCATTTTTGAGTTTTTGAACAATTAAATGCTATCAAATTATCCTTTTTTAATTCTTGAACGAGACTATCACAAAACTCTGCAATATCTGCCTCTATTATCCAGTGAAAATTGTGGGACTGATCGTGACGTTCAGAATGGTCTGCTATCCAAACCATTTGAAGGGCAGGGCTCGTTTCCCAGCAAGTCAACCAGCTTTTCGATGTGGGTGGGAATCCTATGTGCCAAACTGCTTCAATTTCCAAATTTGAACTTATAAGATCATCATTTAGCAGTTGATCATAGTAAGTTATTCTGTTGGGACAATTACTCCCCAAACGTAATCCGGAAGTGACATCTGCAAACACAGGCCAAGCCAATTCTTTTGCTAATTTTCTTAGGGATTCTAATGAGTCTGAAGGAACGCGTCCAATACTCAAAATTCCTGATTCAGGACGGTTTTTAATTAATTCTAGAATTTCTTCTTTAGGTAAGATTTTTCTTGGAACCGCAAAGTGAAAGTTGTTTTTTGTTTCCTGCATCATTTGTAAATCTTTACTTTTTTCACTCTCAATATTTTTCAAGAAAGGTTCACGGAAAGGTAAATTCAAGTGTACTGGTCCAGACAAGGGACGAAGAGTTTTGCATAGCGCATGGTTAATTGTAGAAATTAATGCTGAGGAAGTGAACTCTGGTCCGGGACAGCCTGGATCAAAAAACCAGCGGACGTGTGTACCAAAAATGTGCGTTTGATTTATGGCCTGATTGGCTCCTGTATCTCGAAGTTCTGGCGGTCGGTCAGCAGTTAGTACCAGAAGAGGAATCTGCTCAATTGAAGATTCAATAACCGCTGGCAAATAATTTGCTACGGCAGTTCCGGATGTGCAGATCAAGACTGATGGTTTCCCAGTTGCTCTCGCATGACCTAGGGCAAAATAAGAGGCTGCACGTTCATCGTAAAAAATATGAGCTTTTGCCATATCATTGCGGGCTACCGCCGCTGTCAACGGTGCGGAACGTGATCCCGGAGAGATGCAAAAACACAACGTTCCATGCCGTACTATTTCGTCAACAATCCATTCTCCCCAACTTTCATTCCAATTCATGACCGTCCAAGTAAAGATTTCCAGCTTTGGAGTTTGACTTCAATTTCCCTCCATTCTTCTTCTGGAACTGAACCAGTAACAATTCCAGCTCCAGTATAGATCCTTAAAGTACGTCCACATAATAATCCTGATCGAATTGCAACGGCAAATTCAGTCTGACTACGGTTTATCCAACCTATAGGACCTGCATACCACCCTCTGTCAAAAGGTTCAAGTTCCCGAATAATCTCACGGGCTTCCGGATCAGGTGTTCCTGAAACTGCCGGCGTTGGATGGAAAGACGGCAACAAGTCGGAATCATTAACATTCAGTTGCAAGACCCCTCGCATCTTACTAAGCAGATGTTGTACATGCATCAGTGGCAGACGCTCCAAGTATGACAATCGTTTTGTTCGTTGGCAAAATTGCTTCAAAATCCGCTCCATTCGATCTAAAACCATAAAATGTTCACGCTGTTCTTTTTCACTGTTACGCAGTTCTTCTGCCAAACGTTCATCATCCTCAAGTGTTTGTCCACGTGGACGTGTTCCAGCAATTGCTTCAGTCCCAATTTCTGACCCTGATTTTCTGTAAAGCAGTTCGGGTGTGATTCCCAAAAAGGCTTTTTGAGGAGAAAGCTGAAAGCAAAAATGAAAAGCTTGCGGTGCTTGACGCCTCAGTTGGAGAAGTAGTTCGGTAGGGTCATAGTCTCGAGCCAAACTAAAAATTGCGGCTCGAGCCAACACTACTTTGTTTATTTTGCCACTAGAAATATATTCAAGTCCTTTTTCAACCAGGTGGCACCATTGCCTATATTCTGGAAGGTCATGTCTGTCCAGCCTGATCAACGGATTGTCAGGAATGGTAACATCTTCCGTACGCAGTGATCCTAGTATTTCCTGCAGTTGTTGAATCTTGGTATTCTTTTTATCATCTGGGATGAAATTGCAGGCTAAAGTTACATTTTCATTGATAATACTTAATTCAACCATTGGTAAAGTAAAATGAGCAATTCCCCAACTTTCCCACTCTGTAGAAATTGAGGCTTTGTGGTCAAAACGCATTCCTCCAAAAAAACGTACTGTCTCTGGAGAATCTTTCAAAATATTTCTTATAACTTGCAAAATATTTTCGTAACCCTCCTTTCCATCATCAATCTCAAGCGCCACACCAATACCTGCAAACTGTTCATTTTGTGTACGGTTCCCCCAATAAATTTTTTGAGAACAATCCTGTAAAGCTAGCCATTCCAATGGATGAGCAGACTCTAGTGATGCTTCCAGACGGATAATTACAGGATTTTTCGATAAAGGTTTTTTTTTGAAATTACTCCATTCTTTGACTTGTTTTAGCAGGCAACAACGGGCATCCTCAAGCGATTGAAATTTTTCTGGTTCCACTTTTAGTTTACAATCCTTTGTTGGTTGGTTTGCAGGCAACATGAACAGTAGAAGCTCCAAAAACGAAATCATGAATTTCAACCTGCTGGAATCCTACTTCAACCATTAGGCGTTTAAGTAATTCTTGATTTGGATATTCAAGTGAAGAATTTGGCAAATACCGAAACATTTCTTGTCCAGGCATCAATAAATTTCCAATCAAAGGAACTATACGGAAAAAATAAAAATTATTTAGTCCAGCAATAAGAGGTAAACGAACCTTTCCTACATCCAGACTAACCAAAACTCCCCCAAATTTCAGTACACGTAATATTTCTCGCAAACAGTCCTTCAAGTTTGGAACGTTTCTTAAACCGAAGCCGATAGTGACTGCATCAAAATTATTTTCTGGAAAAGGAGTATTCATAGCATTCCCTAAGAGATATTGTATTTCTGAATTATTGTTGATTTTAGATTTTGCGATATTAAGCATTTTTTGTGAAAAATCAAGACCCGTTACTTTGCATAATGGGTATTGACGTAATACTTCGCGTGCTATATCGCCTGTTCCACAACATAAATCCAAACATTTTCCTTCCGGACGCAGTCCAGCTTGTTGTACAGCGAACCTTTTCCAATAGCGATGCATTCCAAAAGTAATAATATCGTTGAATCGATCGTATTTTTGAGAAATTTCATCAAATTTCTGTTCAACATAATTGGATTTTTTATCAGTTCCTGGAGGTGAGTATGTCATTTAATTTTAATTTAAAGTGGCTTTTCCAGAGTTCAAGAGTGATAAATATTTGTCAGCAAGTTCTTTTAGATCCAGCCGGTAATAACTTCCCAAACAGCGGAGTTTTCGAATTTCTTTTTCAATTTTCACAACTGCTGAATCTATATCAAAAGCACAGGCATTCACGTCCGCAATTCTGTGTCCCATTTCATGATTCTTATGATTTGCCATATAAATTTGTCCGGCCTCTTCATCTACTTCATTCCACCACAAGTCGCACTCAAGAGGTGCCAATACTTCGACCGGTAATTTTGGTACGGAAGGAACTACGTAGGGATATCCGTATCCTGCTAATGTAAGCGTACAGCCAAAAAATCTGTCCGCATACCAATCCAAAACTGGAGCTTGATCCTGGACGACTTTCAAAAGAACATCAACAGGATTTTTCAGCATCCTTAACAGAAGTGCGGTAGTAGTAACTCCCAAACGAATGTTGTATTCAATTGCATGCCAGTTCCCATTTTTGCGAATTGCTGTGACTTGGAGTGGTCCCGTGTAATCGGTTTTTTCGAACCAAGGTTTAAGAGGATGAATTAATTCTCGAGCTAATCCAAATTTATCATCCGGGTCCTGTTCAACAATTCCGGCTAAAGGTGCGCCTGCTAATGGTCCCATTTCTCCTGTAAAAGCACGTTTGTATTCCTGGTTTGTAACTAAACTACTAATCTCACCACCACTAATAAAGACAAAATGGCCAGCTTCTTCTGTTCCGAGATACTCCTGTAAAAATAGACCTTCAGCATAATCCACACGTTCAATCCAACCAAGCGTATCTTGTGGTCTCTCACATATGATAGCGTGGATTGGACTGAAGGGGGAGCAAATCGGATTTTTTAAAACATAAGGTCGAGGATCGTCTTGCATCAACTTCCTAGCTTCAATACGGTTCTGTACATTATAGGAGACCGGTACTGGGATTCCGTATTTTCTACACAACTCAGAAGACTCCTGTCTTAAAATTTCTATCTTCATTGCATCACCTACAGGGCTAAAAACCGGCCAGCCTTGATTGACTAGATCTGCAGACCATGGTTGTTCTGCCCATGCTACAGCCTGGGGAATTATAAGATCAGGTTTAAATTTTTCAATTAGAGGTAAGGGAGACGGATGATCTTTAGCATCCCAGTTTTGACCTACTAATTTGGGACCAAAGTGTCCATAGGGTCTAGTCAGGTAACAAGCTGTTTCTGCACCATCTTCGTTAAGGATCGACTGTACTGCATGTGAAAAAGCCCCCACTCCCAATACCATCACACGAAATGTCATATCAATTTTAATTAAGCAGAAATTACAGAACAGCTAATTACCCAGAGTTTTGTTTAGCCGAAAATGAATTTTCTGGACAGTTGGTTTCAGAAAAAAACTCATATATATAAGTCTGATACTAACACAAATAGTTACATTCTCCAAGCCGTCTCTTACTCTAAAAAAGATTGCTGCTTCAGGGGAATCTCCTGCAATTGACTTGAAGCAAATGAGTTGTTGGATTAATCTTAAATGACTTTTGGCAGGTACAGCCAGACTAAGAGAACATTTGGTGACGGCAAAAAGAATAATTCTTAAATGAAATATTTTTATATAAAAAGAATTAAGTTATTTTAATGGCTGTGGCTAACTCTTTACACAGTTAGTTGTTTTTCTGACATTAATTGCAAAGTTAATGGGAAAAATTTCATCGGTCCTGTCACGTCTTTAAATGCACCGACAAAACTCAAAAAACGAATCCTTGATGATAAAAATTTTAACAAAAGAATGAAAGCACTGGCATATGCGGATAAAGCTTTAGAGGGGTTTTTCGAAAAGGCGATGAGGTCATCTTATTTTAAGGATACTTTTTTTGTGTTGACTGCTGATCATGCTTATAGCATGTCTCTTAAATGGGAACCTGAAGATCTTTTTCAACGAAACAAAATTCCTTTGTTTTTCTATTCTCCAGGCTTACTAAAAAAACCAAATATTGTTAATGAAGATTATGGCTCACATATGGATATTCCCCCTGCCATTGTATCAATAATTTCAGAAAAATCGATAAAAATGCATAGTTGGGGCAGAAGCTTGGTTGAACCACCAAAAAGCAAATTATTGCTTAGCCATGACATTAACTGTTTGAACGATGTATGTATAGCCAATGACAATATACTTAACTTCCAACAACACTTAGAGGAAAAATTTGACAAGGTTTACTTGTTACAAAAAGATCAAAAGCTGGCTCAATGCAAAACCACATTGTGTATAGAAAAATCCAAACATTTAACTAAAATTATCAAGGCGTTTTGGAATTCAGGTTTCAATTATCTTTTTAATTACCGCACAGCTAAATCTGAAAGTTCATTTGTTCAAAGTGAAATTGCTCGCAGATATCCTATTGGTGGATTTCCCTTCGACTTGAATAACATTTCAAATTCCGTCAGAATGTTATTTTGATTGTAGTCACTCCCGTACAAATTAGTAGTATGTTCAAGAATAGTATAGATTTTCAGTTCCTCAAGTATGCTAGTTACAGTTTCAAAGTATTCAAGATGATCCGTCTTAAATCGTAATTCCCCTCCCGAACTAAAGTGTGGATGCATTTTGGAAAGGAAATCAGCACTAATGATACGGTGCTTCCGGTGGGCTTTTTTAGACCAAGGGTCAGGGAAATTAATGTGCATATAATCTATGCTGTTGTACGGCAGATATTCATAAATAAATTCACCGCGTTCTCTCATTAAAAGTATGTTGGTGATAGTTTGTTGTTCAATTTTTTTTGCAGCCAGCACAAGTCGCTTATAGCGCAATTCAAGGCCAATGAAAGAGTCTTGCGGATTCTTTCGAGCCCATTCGATCAGATAACGTCCAGAACCGCAACCAATTTCTAAATGTAATTTTTGAGAATGTGAATCACAAACAGCTTTTATTTTTTTTGACCATAGTCGCTGAAAATTTTCTGCAGTTGGATGAGGAATAAGCAACCCAGGATAATCGTAAATAAGAGCAAGATATGGATTGTTTTTCACCAGTTTTTCAAAAATTTCAGGGTTTTTTTCACGGTGGTTCCTTGGTTTATAACGCATAGACAAGAAGATTATTGGGATTATTTGAAAATCAAAATTTAGTGAGTGTTGACGCTGTTCATTTTGCAAGTGATGGAACAGTGACTCTTGACTTGACTGATAAGCGTGAGCTTAAATTAACTGCTGTGGCGTGGGCTAATTTAGGCTCCCCACGTGATAGTCCGCTAACAGTTAATCAATTAGAAAACCTGGAACTGGAAGCCCGCTACACAAAGATCCGAAAAAAAATGTTAGACTTTCTTGCGACACGAGAACACTCTGCCGCGGAATTAAGAAAAAAGCTTAAACAGCGTTTTTATAAGCTAGCAATGAGCGATTTTTCTACGCTGGTGGAACGTTGTTTAATGGAAATGCAGGAGAATGATTTTCAAAGCGACGAACGTTTCACCCGGCGATTTATAGAATCCAAACTCAGCAACAAGCCTCATGGTCCTTTCAAGATTTTACAGGATCTTAAAATACTCGGTATTTCCAATGAAATGGCTCAGACCGTTCTTAATGAACTTAGTAACCATGACATTTGGTTAAAAAAAGCAATTGAATGCCTGAAACGCATAAAAAAAAATAATAAAAAACAAACTGATGAGAATTTGAGCCAAAAACTTTACCAGAGGGGCTTTTCCCGAGAAACTATTGAGCAAGTGCTTAAGGAGTTCCAAAATAATGCAGAAAATGCAGATTTTAGAATACTCCACTCAGTTCAGGAAGTTAAATAAAAAACCCATTAATCCATATTGTCGCAATGCATAGACAAGATTTGCAAACTAATTCCGATCCTATTGACGGCGAATCTTTTAATCATACCAGCATAAATACAATAGAAAAAGACTCAGTAACAAATAAAGTGTTCCCGGAAAGGCCGAACAAAGAGGAAATTAAAAACTATCCAATTCTATCTTTTAAAGGCAAGATACACTTAATAAGTGATAAGAAAGACCTGAAAAGAGCATTAAAAATTTTACGCCGTGAATCAGTTTTAGGATTCGATACTGAAACAAGACCCTCCTTTAAAAAAGGAGAGAATTTTTCCGTTTCCCTTTTACAGTTATCTAGTTCAGATGAAGCTTTTTTGTTCAGATTAAATTTTTTAGGCTTACCGGATGAATTAGTCTCTTTACTAGAAGATCAGAAAATTCTAAAAGTTGGAGTAGCTATCCTTGATGATGTTAGGGCATTACGTAAATTAAAAAATTTTGATGCAGGAGGTTTTGTAGAACTTGCAAACATTGGTAGTGATCTGGGCATAGTGACTTGTGGATTAAGAAACATGGCAGCAATATTTTTTGGTGTCAGGATTTCTAAAAAGGCACAATTAACGAATTGGGAACGTCCAGATTTTAATCCCAGCCAAGCCCTTTATGCTGCTACTGATGCTTGGGTTTGCTTGAAAATGTACCGTTTTTTGGAAAGTGAAAAATTACTTCCAGAAAAGAAAATTTGGAACATGCCAGATCATCTCCAAACCAAATAATAACACAAGAAAAAGACTAGATCCGGGAATAGCAAAAGTGGTAATACACGAAAAAAAATGGCAAGATTCACCAAAGATGGATCCTGAGAAAGTAAAACGTATGTGCCAAGAATGGGGAATGCATCCTTTGATTGCTGAAATACTCCTCCGCATGGGCCTAAAAACAAACGGCGAAATAAAATCTTTTTTACATCCCAGTCTTAATAATCTCCTTGATCCTTACGAACTTCGTCAGATGCAGGAAGCAGTTGAATTACTTCAATTGGCAATTTGTAATAATTGGAGAATTGTTATTTTAGGTGATTATGACGTTGATGGAATCACTGCTACAGCTTTGATGATGGAATTTTTACAAAAATGTGGTGGCCTGAATTTGGACTTTTTTATTCCAAACCGGATAAAACATGGTTACGGTTTGACTGAGGCCAGTACAGATATTTTAATGGAAATGAAACCAGATCTCGTCATCACAGTAGACAACGGTATCACTGCTTTACATGAGGTTCGGCGCCTGAATAATAAAGGAATAAAAACCATAGTTACAGATCATCATTTGTCTGATACAAACCTTCTGCCAACAGGTGTTGTAGTCAATCCCAACCATCCTGAATGTCCTTACCCATTCAAAAAAATATCTGGCTGTGGTGTTGCACTAAAATTAATTATGGCTTTGAGAAAATCTTTACGAGAATCAAAATGGTGGACTTCAGAACGTCCGCAACCAAACTTGCGTGACAGTCTAGATTTAGTAGCTTTAGGTACTGTGGCTGATGTAGTTCCGTTGCGGGATGAAAATCGGATTTTAACTTTTCACGGCCTTCTGGTAATGAATGAGAAACCTAGGATTGCAATTCAGGTACTTCAAAGTCTGAAAAAAGTAAAGACCATCACATCACGTACACTTGGTTTTCAATTTGCTCCACTATTAAATGCAGCCGGACGATTGGAGGATGCAGATATGGCAGCTCACTTTTTGCTTTCAAACGATCTTCAAGAAGCCGAAAAAATAGCATTAAAACTTGACGCGACAAATCTTGAACGGCGTGAAAAAGAAGGTGAAATGCTGGAAACTGCTCTGAGTCTTGCTGAAACACAAAAGAGTGTTCCGGCTTTAATTCTGGTCTCTCCGGAATTTCATGAGGGTATCAACGGTATTGTTGCTACTCGTTTGGTGGAGCGTTTTTATAAACCAGTGATCATACTCAGCGAACAAGAAGTTTCAGTATCAGGTGAAAAGAAATTGAAAGGCTCCGGGCGGTCTATTCCAGAACTGAGCTTGAAGGATGCGCTTTCTGCTTGTTCAGATTTACTGCTGCGTTTTGGAGGACATGCGGCTGCAGCAGGATGTAGTTTGCTGCCGGAAAAATTTACTGAATTCCGCAAACGATTTTTTGCTATTTGTCATGAGCAGATCCCGGAGACACTGGAGCCAAATTTACAACTAGATGGGATTCTGGAATTTCCAGAGTTAACGAATACGTTTGTGGAACAATTAGACCGCCTTCAGCCTTTTGGTGA
>CAZOTX010000016.1:0-10441 GCA_964582835.1 uncultured Pseudomonadota bacterium
TTCAGACAGATCACATTTTATTCATTGCCGCTGGTGCTTTTCATCTCACAAAACCGTCTGACATGATTCCTGAACTACAAGGACGTTTCCCAATTCGTGTTGAACTTCAGTCACTCAATAAAGACGATTTTGTAAGGATTCTAACAGAACCAAAAAATGCGCTGATTGTTCAATATACTGCCTTGATGAAAACAGAAGGAGTTGAATTGGTCTTTACAAAATCTGCAATTGATACTATCGCTGAAATAGCCTGCCAAATCAACGAAGATTCGGAAAATATCGGTGCACGCCGGTTACATACTGTAATGGAACAATTACTCGAAGAAGTCAGTTTTACTGCCCCGGATTTAAATGGACAGAAAATATCTGTTACTCCGGAATATATTCAGAGCCGACTCTCAAACTTGTTGAAAAATCAGGATTTGAGTCGCTATATTTTATAAAATAAATTCCTAAAAAGTTGTAACTTATAGAGGAAAAACTTTGGACTATCCTACTTTGCTGCTGCAACTAGAAAATCAGTTGCAGTCTCTTCATAAAAAAGGGTTCCATTACATGAACATTGAAGCTATGCCCAAGGTTGAACTCAGGCGTTTGCTTGACGGTTTGGGCGAGATACTGGATTCTCCAACTGTAGATGTAGACAAACGGTCCAAATACAACTTTTCAGTTTCACCAGCAACTCAGCCTGCAGTCAAAATTAAGGACGAAAATGCTGATTCCAAAATATTTCCTCCGTCAACAGGCATAACCGATCTTCAAGAAAAATTACCACCGGAAAAGCAACAAACTGTCTTAGAGGCTTTCAAACAATTAATACCTGAACCGGAAGCAGAAATAAAAGTAAGTACTCTTGCAGAGTTGGCAGATAAGTATAAGTCCTGTCAACGTTGTCCATTGGGTAAAACCAGAACAAATCTGGTATTTGGTAATGGTTCGATTAATTCCAGGGTGATTTTTCTAGGAGAAGGCCCCGGTGCAGACGAAGACGCTCAAGGTCAGCCCTTTGTAGGACGTGCCGGCAGGCTGCTGACCAAAATGATCAATACAATAGGAATTGAACGCGATGATGTTTATATTACAAATATTGTCAAATGCCGTCCTCCGGAAAACAGGAATCCAACTCCTGCTGAAATTTCATGCTGCCTTCCTATTATCAAACATCAACTTAAAATATTGAATCCTAAATTAATAGTAACTCTTGGAAATATTCCAAGTAAATCGTTAATACCTGATTTACCAGGAATCACTAAGGTGCGTGGAAGAATTATGAAATACCAAAATTGGACCGTACTGCCCACCTTTCATCCTTCTTACCTCTTGCGAAACCGTTCTGCAATGTCTTTAGCATGGGAGGATTTTAAGAAAATACCAGACCTGGCTTTTATTTCATGAAGCGATTCAAACAGCAGATTCCAATTTTCAAAAACTGTCCACAGAAAAACATTTAATATGATTGAATTACAACCTGTGAAGGGGACACGGGACTTTTTTCCGAATGAAATGCGCTTGCGTAACTGGCTATTTGAAGTATGGCGTAATGTATCAGTTATGGCAGGTTTCGAAGAATATGATACTTGTGTACTTGAACATGAGGAACTTTATATACGTAAGGCTGGAGATGAAATAAGCAAACAACTATACAGCTTTGAAGACAAAGGTGGACGGCGTTTAAGTTTGCGTCCTGAAATGACTCCTTCATTGGCCCGTCTGGTGCTTAAGCACAAAAAATCATTGTCCTTTCCAATAAAGTGGTTTTCAATGCCACAATGTTTCCGCTATGAGCGCATGACAAAAGGACGAAGGCGGGAACATTTTCAATGGAATGCAGATATCATTGGACAAGCTGATATAGTGGCTGAAGCAGAAATTTTAATGCTGGTGATTTCTTCATGTGAGTCAATGGGGCTTTCATCAAAAGAAATACGTGTGTTTATCAACGACCGACGGATTTTAAATTCGATTCTAAGTCAAATTAGTGTCCCGATTGAAATACATAATGAAGTTCTTGTCATAATGGATAAACGTGATAAAATCTCTAAAGAAGAACTTTCAAAATTGCTGCAGGATACTGGAATGTCCACAACTCAAGTAGCGCAGTTATACGAAATTTTATCAGAATCAGATTTAATTGGATTGAAAAATATACTGGATGATACTCAGGGTATAGACGAATTGCAAAAGCTTATAGATTTAATGCGAACAGCAGGATTTAGTGATTACCTGCAATTTGATATATCCATCGTCAGGGGGCTATCATATTACACAGGTGCAGTTTTTGAGGTTAATAGTCCAACAAAACAACACCGTGCTATTTGTGGAGGTGGACGCTACAATTCTCTACTCTCAGCATATGAGGGTGAAATTTTACCTGCAGTCGGATTTGGTTTTGGAGACGTGGTGATTTTAGATGTACTAAAAGATTTGGTACGCTTTCCAAATTTACCCCGTCAACTGGATTACACTATTATTCCATTTACTAGAGAACAAGTGGGTACTGCTCTTAAAATTGCAACAAATCTTAGACAGCAAGGTTCGAGTGTTGACTGTAACTTTAGTATGAAAAAAATGAAAAAAACCATGCAGCAGGCTGGTGAGTCCGGAGCAGCAAAAGCAATCCTTCTCTTTCCGGAAGAATTGTCTGAGAATAAAGTGGTGATCAGAGATTTGCGACTGCATGAACAAAAGTCTGTTAAATTAAACGATCTACTTTCTTTTATGGAGTGAATTTTTTGGCTATTTCAAAGACAGTTCTTTTACCTTATTTCAGAACTAACTGGGTTATAATGATCATCTTTTTGGGTTTGGATCTCAGTTCAAAAATTTTGATCAGGATAAACGTTTCTTTGTATGAAACAACCGTACTTTTGACAAATTTTATTGACTTGACTCACACTCAGAATCGTGGGGTTAGCTTCAGTTTGTTTGCAGAAATGTCTGACATTTTTCGTGTTCCACTCTTGGTTGGAGTCTCTTTGTTAGCAGTTACTGCAATGCTCTATTATCAAACCCGCTATTGGAATGAACTTGATTTTTGTACTCGTTCCGGTTTAGCCCTGGTTATACCAGGTGCAACTGGGAATTTAATTGATCGTGCAGTTTATGGTTACGTTACTGATTTTTTGCATTTCCACTGGTACGATACTAGTTTTTTTGTTAACAACTTTGCAGACTGTTTAATCAGTCTCGGAGTAGTTTTTTTCATAATTCCACTTTTTTTTTCAAAAAATAGACATAATTCATCAAACACAGCATAATTTCAAATTATTTTTAGAAAATTTGTTAACGGTAGCGTAGCTTCTATCGATGTGTTATAGAATTATATAGTTTTATTCTAATAGTTTAGGCCTAATCTTATTTGAAAAACCACCAAATCAGAGTAAAATATTCATAACACTGTCTCGAGATACTAAAGTGCTTTCTGTCCAAACTAAAGTATAATCAAATATAATTTGTGAAATGCTTTTACTCCTCCTGAACCTCAAGCACTATAGTTACATTCAAGATTAAAGTCTTCATGAAATCCTGGCTGAAACCCTTAAAAACTTAATCAAAAAAATTTACATATAATTTTTCACATCTTTTTTGAATAGTTTAATTTTTTTGTGATGTGTTTGTATCTTAAGTTTAAATTGTTTGCAGAAGTTTAAAAAGAAGGAATTGACCTGACCTGCAAGGAAGTAGTGTAACCTTCACCAGTTATGAGATTGGCAAGAACAACCACTTGTTCCTCCCCTGGGAAATCTTCATTTACCTTAAGCATTCGCAAAGCATTCTGGATCGTTTCTTCCGGATTTTCGCTAAACTCCATCAAGATAGGATAGACTCCCCTGTAGAGTGTCATGGAAGAAAATACTTTAGAATTATATGTGAAAGAGTATAGCCCTATCTGATGTGGACGAAGATTAGAGAGATATCCAGCACCTCTACCATTTCGTGTTATAACAACAATTGCGCGAATTTTTAATTTTGTAGCAATTTGTATTGCGGATTCTGCAATGAGCTGACCTTTAGAAGTTTTTATCAATTTTTCAGAAAAATTTACACCAGGAAATTTTTCTGAACGCATTGCAATCCGTACCAGAGTTTCTACAGCTCGGACAGGATATTTACCAATAGAAGTTTCTCCGGAAAGCATAATCGCATCAGTTTGTTCAAAAACAGCATTAGCTACGTCCGTAACCTCGGCTCTTGTCGGTAATGGATTCTCAATCATTGATTCCAGCATATGAGTTGCCACTATTAATCTCTTTCCATATTTTGCACATAAATAAGCTATCCTTCTTTGAATTTGTGGAACCTCTTCCAGCTCAACTTCAATTCCTAAATCACCACGAGCAACCATAATTCCATCAGCTTCTTTGACAATTTCTTCAAGGTTCTCAACTCCTTCCTTGTTTTCAATTTTTGCAATTATCTTTATTTGTTGTGCGCTCACTCCAAGTAAATTCCTTACCTCCCTGACCGTTTCAGAACTTCGCACGAAAGAAAGTGCTATGACGTCTACTTCTTGTTCAATTCCAAAACATATATCACGTTTATCTGTTCCTGTGATTCCAGGGAGTTTTACTATTGCCCCAGGCAAATTAACATGCCTATTAGCCTTTACTACCCCGCCGTCAATCACTTCGCAGTCAAGCCCTTTTGGGTTTTTCCCACATACCTTTAGACTCATTAAACCTCCATCAAGGGAAATAAAACTTCCCTTTTTCAAATCATCTTTTAATTCAGCATATTTCACAAAAAGTGTGCCTTCAGACTCTTCATATGGAGGAATAGTAACATCCACACGCTTTCCGGAAATAAGCGTAACAGATTTTTCCCCAGTTCTGATTTCAGGTCCCTGTGTATCAAGCATAATTGCAATAGGGTAGTGCCTGTCCTTATTCAGTTTGCGAATTTGCTCTATAATTTTTTTATGAGAATGGTGTGTCCCATGGGAGAAATTAAGACGTGCGACATTCATTCCTGCTTCAGAAAGCTCTAACAGTTTTTCGGAAGAATCACTGGCAGGACCAATGGTGCAAATAATTTTTGTACTTAACATTATTTATGTTTTTTTGAAACTAAACCTAAATGATTCATACATTTTTCAGTCAATGTATTTACCATCTCTAAAACATTTATACTGAAGGTATTCTTGAAATATAAATGGTTTGTAGATAGATTTACCAAGCAGCATCCGAATACATTCCTGAATGCCCTCAATAATAGAGGGGTGAGGGTGGATCAATTCTGACAATTCTTCAATACCTTTGTTTGTGGCAATAAGTAAAGCAACCGCCTGAATTGCACTTGATGCATGTTCACCAACAGCACGTAAACCAAGAATTTTCATTTCATCATCGTCTGTTACAAGTATTTTAAAAAAACCTTGAGTGTTACGCATGGCAATAGCTCTTGGAATACATCGGAAATCAAAACTAGCGACACGATAATTCAATTCAGCCTTTTGAGCCTGTTGTTCATTCAAGCCAACTCCTGCAACCTCAGGATTCAAAAACATGATAGTTGAAATATTTTCGTATATAATTGATCTTTTGGGATTACCATAAATTTTTTCAACAGCGTGACGTCCTTCCAATTCACCCACATTGACTAGAGCAATGTCTGCAGTAATATCTCCTGCCGCATAAATGTTTGAAATACTGGTTTGTGTATCATTATCAATGATATGTCCTGATGAACTCAATTCCATTCCAATTTCATGCAAACCGGTATTTTCTATATTCGGTACACGTCCTACCGAAACCAAAGCTTTTTCTGCATGGAATACCTCTTTCTCTCCATCCGGGTGTTCAAGAACATATTCAACCTCACCATTGGAAATTCCCATTTTAACAAGTACTGAATCATGGTGAAGGAGCACTCCATTCTCCTCCAAATTGGATTCAATTACTTTGGCTAGGTCAAAATCTTCAAAAGGTAAAATTCGTTCATCTTTGCAAATAATGTGAACTTTTGTTTTACCAAAATTGGAAAAGATGGTTGCAAACTCACAACCGATTACCCCAGCTCCAAGAATTACTAGGCTTTCTGGAAATTCTTCTAGTGAACTAATTCCATCGCTGGTCATAATGATTTTCTCATCAATTGCAATTGATGGAATTTTCCGGGGACGACTTCCAGTAGCTATTATGATATTTTTCGCATTTACCTTTTCTATTCCTGAGTCTATTTTTAGCTCAATTTCACTTGAACTAAGTAATTGAGCGCTTCCTTTGACGTAGCGGAAACAATCTTGACGTTCCTGAATGACCAGTCTGAGATGATCTTCTAGTTGATCTGAACGCTCAATAACAGCATCATTCACCTCTTTAAGCACATTTTGAAATTGAACAACAGGTTTATCCAAACCATAGTGGCTCATTTTTTTGCTGAATGAAGAAAATTCTTTTGAAATTTCCCAAAATGTTTTCGAAGAAAGTGCACCATCAAATATTCCTGCTCCACCAATTCGATCTCGTTCAACAAGTAAAACCCTTTTATCAAAATCAACTGCACGCATGACAGCCGCATAACCGGAAGGTCCTCCTCCAATTACACAAAGATCATATTTTTCCATAAAACAGATTTTGCTTATTCTTTGTTTACAAAATTATTGTAAGATTGTGACCCTGAAAGAAAAAAATTTTGAAAACAATTTTTAAAGACACTATTTCCCTGGACTGTTTTGATTTGAGAGAATGAAGAACTTAGTACATCGTAGTTGATCCCACTTCTGACTAAAATTAGTGTGAAGTTGAAAATCCGCAATTTACCATATCAGAGTCAATTAAATTCTTTGACTTCGTTCTTTAATTTCGTGATTTAAAATACGATCATTTTCTGAATAATCAACTGGTAACTCTACAATATGAACCCCCTGAGTATTATTACATTTATTCAAAAGTGTAATAAAATCTTCTGTTTTTTCCAAACGATATCCGTTTGCACCATGACATTCTGCAAATTTCACAAAATCCGGATTATCGTATTCAAGACCAAAATCTTCAAAACCCAGATTAGCCTGCTTCCAGCGGATCATCCCATACGAGTTATCCCTTAAAATCAGACAGATTAAATTCATTTTGAGACGTACAGCGGTTTCCAATTCTTGGGCATTCATCATAAAACCACCGTCTCCACATATCGCCATTATTTTACGATTGGGAAAAACTATGTGTGCTCCCATTGCAGAGGGCAATCCGGCTCCCATTGTGGCTAGTGCGTTATCTAGCAATACGGTGTTTGGTTCATGAGCTTTGTAATTTCGTGCAAACCAAATTTTGTAAACACCGTTATCCAGAGCAATGATTCCGTTTGAAGGCATAGCTTCACGAACATCTGAAACTAAGCGTTGAGGCAACATAGGGAATCGTGGGTCATCTGCTCCTTCAAGGAGGTGTCCATCTACAGCTTTTTTGACCTTTAATGAATAAGAAAAATCCCATGAACCTTGTGGCATAATTCTCTCTTTAATTTGCCAGATGCTGTTTGCAATATCTCCTATAACTTCAAGCTGTGGAAAGTAAACTGGATCTACTTCTGCTGAACAAAAATTAATATGAATAACCCGAAATGAATCATGTTCCATAAAAAATGGGGGTTTCTCAATATCGTCATGCCCAACATTTATTATCAAGTCGGCTTTCTCAATAGCACGGTGCAAAAAGTCATTTGCAGACAGTGCTGAGTTCCCCAAAAATAATGGATCACGTTCGTCCAATACACCTTTTCCCATCTGAGTGCTGATGAAAGGCATTTGGGTTTTGTCCACAAAAGCCCGTAACATTCTTGCCGGCATTTTCCGGTTAGCTCCAGCTCCAATCAATAGCAAAGGATTTTTTGCTTTTTCAATCATTCCAACTGCCATTTTAATGGCCTTTCCTTCAGCCACAGGGCGACGTGCACGACTACATGGCAGGATCTGAGATTCAGTTTCCTCTCTGGCAATATCTTCAGGTAACTCCAAATGTGCAGCTCCAGGGCGTTCTTCTTGAGAAATCCTGAATGATTCACGGATTCTTGAAGGGATATTATTACCGCTCACAATAGAATGAGTATATTTGGTCAATGGTCGCATCATTTCTACCACATCCAGAATCTGAAACTTACCCTGCTTACTATGTTTTACTGGTTTTTGTCCTGTAATCATCACCATCGGCATAGCTGCAAGCTGAGAATATGCTGCTGCTGTAACAAGATTAGTTGCTCCTGGGCCAAGAGTGGAAAGGCATACTCCTGCCTTACCCGTGAGCCTCCCGTATGTAGCAGCCATAAATCCAGCTGCTTGTTCATGACGAGTCAAAATCAACTTGATTGAAGACTCCTTGAGTGAATTAAGAAAATCTAAATTTTCTTCTCCTGGAATGCCGAAAATATATTCTACACCCTCTTCTTCGAGTGCTTTTACAAATAAATCAGATGCTTTCATGATTTTTTTAGTTATCAGTTGTCTATTTCGTAAATTATTTTAGTATTTTACTCCGAAGAAATATTCCTTTAATTTGTTACAGTAAAACTATCCGAGCGTGCTGCATTACAAGCGCGTGCATAGCTTTCAGGTTTAGTGTCTTGGAGAAGTGAACCAGTCTCGATATACTCGTAAATTTCAGAAAAATTCCTTATTTCATAAGCCTCAATTCTACGCATTAAGTGCCATGGCCTTAATTCTTCTGGACTACCCAGTCCCATTGCACCCATAATTTGACAAGCACTATCAACAGTATTAAGATGGAAATTGTTAACGCGCAGACTTTTTTCTTCTGGAACAAGTGCACCAAACAAGCTTGGATTTTGTGTTGTAACACCAACCGGACAATCATTTGAATTACACTTTCGAGCCTGAATACAACCCAGCGCCATCATCATTCCCCTAGCTGAATTACATAGGTCCGCACCTAAAGCAAGTCTCTTAACCAACCCAAATCCAGAGGTCATTTTTCCACTGCTGATAATTTTAACATTTTTACGTAAATCAAACCCCACCAAAACGTTATGCACAAAAATCAATCCCTCAACGAGGGGAGTTCCAATATGATTAGAAAATTCCATTGGTGCGGCTCCGGTCCCACCTTCACCTCCATCTACAGTAATAAAGTCTGGAGATATTCCCTTTTCGTGCATAGCTTTGCAAATGGCAATAAACTCCCTGCGTTTTCCCAAACACAATTTGAAACCAATTGGTTTACCTCCAGATAATTCCCTCAGACTCTTTATAAAATCAATCAGTTCAAGTGGATTAGTGAAGGCAGTGTGTCCTGGAGGGGAGTCTACATCTAGCCCCATTGGTACATCCCTAATTTTAGCAATCTCCTCGGTAAGTTTAGCAGCAGGAAGAATTCCCCCATGTCCTGGTTTTGCGCCTTGTGACAATTTAATTTCGATCATCTTAACTTGTGCATTCTGAGCATTACCACTAAAAGATTCTGGACAAAATTTCCCCTCTTTGTCACGACAACCGAAATATCCTGTTCCCACCTGCCAAATCAAATCACCTCCCTGGAGATGATATGGACTGATTCCGCCTTCACCTGTGTTGTGTGAAAAACCACCTATTTTAGCCCCTTGATTGAGAGCAACAACAGCGTTTTTACTAAGCGCACCAAAGCTCATTGCTGAAATATTGAGGAGGCTGGACGAATATGGTTGCTTGCAGTCTGGTCCTCCAATCAATACTCGCATGTCTCCATGCTCCATTTTTTTTGGACTCAGTGAGTGATTTACCCATTCATAGCCGGTGTCATATACATTTTCGACTGTCCCAAAAGGAATTGTATCTCGCGTATTTTTTGATCGTGCGTAAACGACGCTTCGCTGTTCTCGACTAAAAGGGCGCCCACTCGTATCAGATTCCACAAAATACTGATACAATTCTGGTCTAATTTCCTCTAGTAAAAAACGCATGTGTCCCAACACTGGGAAATTTCGAAGAATTGAGTGCGTTTTTTGGGTAATGTCTCGTAGACCTATCAAAATCAGTGGCCCGAAAAGAACCATCGACCATAGAATTTCAGGAAAATAAAAGAACGAAACCACATTAATGGAGAGAATGACAAAAACACTTTGCAAGAAAAATGTGCGCATATGGATAGGCTCCGATGATGAGTGGATCAAAACTTAGAAAATAGTAACGAATTATTACCAATTTTTTTACAGGGAACCCACATAAAATGCAAGTGTTACTCCAATGGAGAATCCACAAACTAACCACCTACACGAGACATTACAAGAGAAGATCCAGTGAAAGTTGCATCTTGTTTATAGGAAATAGATCTTTTAACAATTTCTTGCAAGGATTTTTCCGGATCAGGATGATCCAATAAATGACGAATTGAGAGGGAGGTAGGATTACTCAAGCAACCAATTAGTTGGCCGTTGGAGGTTATACGTAAACGTGAACAAGTTGAACAAAAAGGAGCACTATTGTTTGGAATAATCCCAAAATTTCCGCCAGGGA
>CAZOTX010000017.1:0-10340 GCA_964582835.1 uncultured Pseudomonadota bacterium
CACTAAACATAATGCGTGGTTATTAGAAGATGCTGCGCATGTACTGCGACCCATTACTGGTGTGGGTAAGTATGGTGTTTTATAATCTACAGTCCTCACAAACTTTTGCCTTTACCTGATGGTGCTGTTCTGATAATTCGGTCTGATGGACCCGGAGAATTAGACACTGAAAAGTTACAAAATTTTGATCCTAACTCAGCATGGACCAAAGATTTATCTTCACAAGAAATTTTGGAAAGAGTCCCGGTTCAGAATTCAATAAAGTACAATGCTGAATGGTTATTTAAGAGAATTATTCAAAAAAGTGGTCTTGGTCCAAAACATAAGGTTAGTGAGTTTATTGAAACCGGGAAAGAAGACGTAAAAGCTTTAGCTTTAATAAAACCAGAGTTAAGTTATTTGAGCCGTATTTTGCTGGAAACTCTTAGAAATACTCTTGCTGATGTAGTTAGAACTAGAAAACGACATCAACTACTTTGGGATTATGTGTTAGTTGAAGAATCAAACTTGAAACTATTATATCTCGCCTCTAGACCTAAGCAACGTGAGTGGACACCCTATATGGCTGCATTCGCAACAAAAAATGAAAATATTGGGTTAAGAATTTTTGAATCTTTGGAAAGTCATGGATTACCGGTCACAACATGGCCGGATTTGGCTCCTGAGGTCTGTGCAAATCGTGATTTACACTAGAATGCTTGGAAACTTCGTCACAGTCGCTTCTATCTACCTCAACATCAAAGTCTTAGATCAAAAGATATTTTGAATGCTGTATTTCAACTATACACGGGAAATGTTTCCAGGGCGTTAGAGCAATTTGATCTTAAATTTAACGCAACTCGTGAGCAATGGAATTCCATGATGTGCCAGGTTGGACAGTCAAACCTTTTGCAGTCATGGGCTTATGGGCAATCTAAGTCAAAGATCGAAGGTTGGAAAGTAAGCCGGATAGTAATCTGTAAATTTAAAAAACCAGTTGCTTTTGCTCAAATACTAGAAAAACAATTTGCATTTTTCAGATTGATTCGAATCAACCGAGGCCCTTTGCTTCTTGAGGATTCAAATCCTGAGATGCAGGAGGATGTGGCTAAGTTAATGGTAAAAAAGTTAGGAGGTTGGAAAAAAGGGAGATTAATTTTTTTTACTCCCGAACTTCCGCTTACCGGTAAGATACTTGTCCTGATGACAAAATTATCGTTCTATAAATTCACTTTTGGAAGTTGGGAGTAGATCTGGGTTGATTTAGATGGAGATCGAAGTGAATTGCGAAATAGGCTTAACAGTAAGTGGCGAAATAAGCTCTCAATTGCCGAAAGACAAAAACTTCGATTTGAGACACACTGTGATGTCCATAATTTTGAGTGGTTAGTTAATCGTTGCTACGAGATGATGAAAGATCGTGGCAAGTCTATCACATCTAAACTTTACCATCAGTTACTATTGGAATTTCAATCCGAACAACCTATGCAAATTTTAAAAGCTTTTTCTGGAGACGAACCGTTAGCGGGTATATGCATAGTCTCCCACGGATCTGCTGCAACCTACCTGCTTGGATGGAATGGGGAGCAAGGACGTAACTTGAAAGCGAATCAATTTCTTCTCTGGAATGCCATAATGTTGCTAAAAGAACAGGGTATTCGTTGGTTGGATTTAGGTGGAATAGATGAGGAGGGTACTCCAGGTATCAACGAGTTCAAGCTTGGTGTGAATGGGGCTAGATATGTTCTTGTAGGAGAAGGATGGAAATAGAAAATATACAAAAAATCTCTTTAATAAAAAGGAAGATAGGAATTTGTCTTCTAGATGTTCTTGTGATAGTTTGGTGTGCCTCCTCAACTGCTGTCTACCTTTATCAATTTAATCATCTATTTGAAAATATTTGGAAAATCCTGCTGAGACTTTGAGACAAACATGAGTTCAATTTTAGTGTTGATGATTCTTATACTATCTTGCCTTGGGTATGGTTTGCTCGGACTTAGACTGTTAGGTTGTCCACATGCACCATCATGGGGAGAGGACTACGGTCGCGCCTTTGCTTTAGGAATGGGTACTCTCGGATGGCTTGTTTTCTGGTTCGGAATATCGGGATTCCTTCAATCGTGGATTCTGTGGTTAATATTGGTTCCAGGTGTGCTAATCTTCGTATTGCTTCACAATAAACTAAAGATTTGCTCATTCTATGAAATTGGAAAAATTTCGTGGATGTTATTGATTATCCTAATTTTTACTGTTTCATTGGACCTTTTAGAAGCACTTGCCCCGCCAGCCGATGCGGATACGCTGGCTTACCATTATGCATTGCCCAAACAATTTTTTAAAAACGGAGTCATTGAGTTTGTTCCAATAGTTGTTGATGGAGCAATACCCCTGCTTACTCACATGACTTACATTTTGGCATTAGGATTGGGTGGGGAAACTAGTTTGACACTCTGGAGTTTTACCACTCAAATTTTTTTGGTATTAGCTCTATATGGTGTTGGACGTCGCTGGTTATCTCGAGAATGGTCTTTAGTAATTGCATTAGTCCTTGAAACAAGTCCAGCTGTTATTTATGGAGGAGGTAGTGGGCACATGGAGATCAGAACAGCACTTTATATGCTAATTGGAGCTATAGCAATTGCTGAAGGTACTAAACAAAAATCGTTGAGTTTGGTCATCCTTGCTGGATTGATGGCAGGATTTTTTATGTCAAGTAAATATTTTGGACTCTTTGCAGCTACTGGAATAGGAACAGTTATTTTGTTTCAAAAAAATTTTTGGCGGACAGGCATAATTTTTTCCAGTATAGTTTTTCTTAGTGGGACTCAATGGTATGGGTGGAATTTGTATCACACAGGGATGCCTGTTTTTCCGACCATGTATAACATTATGGGAAGTCCAATTTCTCAATTTTGGAATGAAGCCCTCGAACAAGCATATGATGGTGAAGGTTTAGGAGGACATGTGTGTGTTCCTTCAAATCTTTTCTGGTTTTTTTGGTATCCTGTTGCTACGACCTTCAATCCAGAAAACTGCTTCGACAGTGGACGAGTTGGATTGGGCCTTTATCTTTGGTTTTTACTTCCAGGATTATTTTTTGGTCTTTGGCATTACAGAAGTAGATTTAAAGATTCACTTCTATTCAAATTCTCGATTCCTGCAGTAATGTATTACATTCTATGGTTTTTCATTCCAGCCAACCAGATGACAAGACACTTGCTTCCAATCTTTCCAATATTGTTGGTTAGTACTACAGTTGTTATATATCATTTGGCTATAGTATTGAAGAAAACATGGTGGCACGTTTTGTTGAAAATGAGCGCCACAATATGCATCTTGATCGGACTAGGTATTCAGTCTTTATTTATGATAAATTATTTAAAATATCATTTTTTGCAGGAAACAAGAGACGTGTTTTATTTGAGAAATGTTGGTCGTTACAATTTAGTGCAATGGATCAATAAGAATCTTACCAAAACTGATCGAATTGGGAATCCAATTCGATATCTTAACTATTTGTTAGAAGTCCCATATATTTACTTACATAATTCTTCGTATATAACAAATGCTCGCTCATCAACTGCAACAGAAAAAATTATTAGACAATTGAAAGCTGAAAATATTAGTCATATTATTAACTGGAATCCTATTGCAGACATCTTGGTCAGAAATAACATATTTAAAGTTTTAATTAGTTTTGACACAGTTACTTTTCATTCAAGGACTTTAGGAATTTCTGAGAAATCAAAAAGCATAATTTTTCGTATTAATAATGAAATAAAGTAAAAATACAAAATTTAATTATGGCAATCTAATTTTCATTAAGTACGTATTTATTACTAGAATATTTAAAGGAAATATAAGTAAAGATAATTTTATTCTTTACCACTCCTTTTTTTAGTTATTAGTAATTTTTCCATGAAACGCAAAAGATGAAGAAATCAATAATCATACCTTGTTACAACGAGGAAAGAACAATTCTGAAAATAATTGAGTTAGTTGAAGAGGCTTTAAGTGGCGATGACTACGAAATCATAGTTGTGGACGATGCTTCTACAGACAAAACAAAAGAAATTATCAAATTTCGTCTCGAGAATGAAGGTCGAGTTAGAACCATATGCCATGAGGTTAATTATGGCAAAGGCGCTGCAATTCGATCAGCTTTAAAAAAAGTAACTGGTGACGTGGTAATTATACAAGATGCAGACCTTGAGTATGATCCCTCTGAATATGTTAAATTACTAAAACCCATTCTAGATGGGAAAGCAGACGTGGTATATGGTTCAAGATTTAAAGGGGGTAACGCTGGAAGAGTATTGTATTACTGGCACTGTTTTGGGAATTCGTTATTAACATGGATGTCCAATATGTTTACGAATCTAAATATGACAGATATGGAAACTTGCTACAAAGTTTTCAAGAAAGGAATTCTAGAAAATATTTCGATTGAAGAGAATGGCTTCGGATTTGAACCAGAAATTACAGCAAAGATAGCAAAATTAAAACCGAAAATCCGTATCTTCGAAGTTGGAATTTCCTATTACGGCAGAACTTATGAAGAAGGAAAGAAAATATCTTGGAAGGATGGGTTTAGGGCTATTTACGCTATTATAAAATATAATATATTTTGATGATTTCCTAAAATATTAGTGGATGAAAATTTTTGTAAATGCAAGTAATATTCATACAGGGGGGGGGAAGGTCATTTTATATGACTTTATAAGTGCAATAAAATATTTTGACCAAATCAAATTTAATATTTACATCGATTCAAGATTTGATTTTACAGAGTTTGAAAGAAAAAATGTATCCTTTACTAAAATAAAAAAAAGACAAAGATTTTTAGTTTGTTTTGAAATAGAAAAACAAACACATGATGATGATATAGTTATATACTTAACAAATATCCCCCCAATTATAAGACACAAATGCAAAACTGTTCTTATGCTACAAAATAGATTTGTTATCGATTATTTCTCATTATCAGGCTTTTCAAGTCTAACAAAAATAAGAATAAATGTAGAAAAAATTTTATTTTTCATAAATAAAAATAATGTAGATTATATTGTAGTCCAATCTAATTCCATGTCTTCTGTATTGCAAAAAAAAGGGATCGATAAAAACAAATTATTAATCATTGCCTACAAGAATATAGATGAGCAGGAAGAAATAACAAATGTTAATCATCAGGGACAGAATAATATCTTTTTAAATGTTAGTTCAGATGATCCTCACAAAAATCATAAAAACCTAATTGAAGCATGGTGTTTGTTGTCGGAGGAAAATATATATCCAAAATTGATTCTGACTATAGATAAAAATACAAATCTTTATAGTTCTATTATAAAAAAGGTAGATAAATATGGTTTGAACGTAGATATCATTCCGAATTTAGAAAGAAAAAAAATTCTAAATCTTTATAAACAATCGTCGGCATTAATTTTTCCGTCTTTTTTTGAGTCGTATGGTTTGCCATTAGTTGAGGCAAATCATTATAAGCTACCTGTCATAGCATCGGAATTAGACTATGTTCGAGATATTTTAGACCCGGTGGAAACATTTGATCCGAATTCTGCAAAATCAATTTCCAGGTCAGTGAAAAGATTCTTGAATATAAAAGAAAAAAAGACAGATATCGTTGCCCCTGTTGAGTTCATAAAAAGTGTGATTAGTTTATGAGCAACAATATATCCTTGGACTTGCCAGCCTCAACATAGTTTTGATAATGGGATTTTAAAGACTGTTGACTGGTACAAACGGTATTTAAGAGATTAATTTATATGGACATAGATATGAAATATTTTGCTAACGAGACAATACTCGTTACTGGTGGAGCCGGAGCCATCGGTAGCAATCTCTCTCGCAAACTCGCTGAATCTGGTGCTGCAAAAGTTATTATTTTAGATGATCTTTCTGCATCCTATAAATGGAATATTCCTAACTTACCGAATATCTTATTTGTTAAAGGTAGTATCACAAAAGACATCGATCTTAAACGTGTTTTCCATGAAAAACCAACATATATTTTCCATTTAGCTGCTTTTTTTGCAAATCAAAACTCTGTAGATTATCCTGAAAAAGATTTGATGGTCAGCCAGCTGGGCACAATTAAAATTCTGGAACATGCCGTTTTAATGGGAGGAGTAAAACGCTTTGTGTATGCTGGTTCAGGGTGTGCCATTTATGGGGCTCAGGCTCCACTCCCACTCAAGGAAGATTTTGTATCTCTGCATCTTAGTACTCCTTATCAAATTTCAAAAATGGGTGGGGAGCTTTATTGTAATTTTTACTGGCACCATTATGGTTTACCAATTGTCAAAACTAGATTTTTTAATTCATATGGTCCCGGTGAAGTTCCTGGTCAATATCGTAACGTAATTCCTAATTTTATTTTTTGGGCTATGAAGGGGCAGCCTCTTCCCATAACAGGAGAAGGAAAAATGACCCGAGATTTTACTTATGTTATGGACATCGTGGATGCATTAATAAAAGCTGGAAAGTCAGAAAAAGCGATTGGCGAAGAAATGAACATAGCCTCCGCGTGCGAGATTGAAATTGTAGAACTTGCTGAAAAAATAAATCAATTCACAGGTAATAAAGCAGGTCTTATCTTCACAGACCGTCGCAAGTGGGATACAAAAACCCGTTTGCTAGCCAGCATAGACAAGGCCAAAGCTTTGTTGGGGTATGACCCAAAAACAACTTTTGAAGAAGGTTTGGCTAAAACTATCCAGTGGTTCAAAGATAACTGGGATTCCATCAACCAGGATGCTGAATTCCCACCGGGGATGTCTTCCGCAGTGAAAAATTATGTGCTTCGAATGGAGCGAGATTAGGTATGAAGCAAATCATTCAAAGCTACAAAACAGGAGAAGTTAAACTTCGTGATGTTCCCGTTCCGCGTTGTGTTAGCAAGGGAATTTTGGTTCGTACACGTGCATCTTTAGTCAGTATTGGAACTGAGCGTTCAATTATTGAATTGGGGCGCAAATCTTTAGCCGGAAAAGCTGCGGCACGTCCAGATTTGTTACGTCGCGCCTGGGAAAAGTCTAAAAAGGAAGGCTTAATAAAAACTTATCAAGAGGCAATGGGTCGATTGGATGCTCCGACTCCGTTAGGTTATAGTTGTGCAGGGGTGGTGGAAGAATGCGGACTTGCTGCAACAGAATTTTCTCCTGGAGACCGAGTTGCTTGCATTGGACAAGGTTTTGCTAGTCATGCGGAGTTTGTTTCAGTACCGGTAAATTTGGCTTGCCGCATTCCAAATGGTGTTCTGGAAGAAGAAGCGTCTTTTGGAATGCTCGGCATAATTGCATTGCACGGTATTCGTTGTGCTAATCTAAGTTTTGGTTCTCGTGTTGTAGTGATGGGTTTGGGTCTGCTTGGCATGCTTACGTTGCAAATGTTAGAGGCATATGGATGCGAAGTAATAGGATTTGACCCTGCGGAAGAAAAAGTCGAACTGGTTAAACAATTCAATTTGGCTAATGCCACCTCCAAGTCAGATGAATTACAAGACTTGACTGAAGTCCTAACACGATTGCAGGGAGCCGATGCAGTGATTATCACGGCAGCCACAAAAAAACGAGATCCAGTGGATCAAGCAATTCAGTTGTGTCGTTTCAAGGGAAGGATTGTCGTGGTAGGCATGGCTGATATTAATCCAGAGCGCAATGAACTTTGGCAAAAGGAAGTTGAGTTAATTGTCTCAAAAGCTGGCGGGCCAGGTTCACTGGATCCTTTGTATGAATTAGAAGGGACAGAATTCCCGATTGGCAATGTTCGTTGGACTCAAAATCGTAATTTAGCTGAATTTTTGCGATTATTGCAGAGGAAAAAAGTTAATGTAAAACAGTTGATTTCCCATCGTTTCCCCATTGCGGATGCCGAAGATTCTTATGCCAAACTTATCGCTGGAAATTTAAACAAACCCATTGGGGTTTTGATTGACTATTCATACAATTCACAGATTCAGCGAAATCTTCCTTTAGCTTCAGTCAGGTCTAATTCTCCCCTGGGAGAAAATGTAAATCTTTGTGTAATAGGTGCAGGTCTTTTCGGGAAAGCACTTCTTCTTCCAGCTTTACAAAAAATTTCTGAAGTCTGCCTACACACCTTGATTACAAATTCCGGATCAAATGTAGAGCATATTGGACGAAAATTTGGGTTTTTGAATCAGGCGACCGAATCCGACAAAATTTGGGAAAATCCCAACATACAAGGAGTTGTTGGTCTTACCCCGCATAGTCACCATGCATCACTTGTCCGCTTAGCACTCCAAAATAATAAATCTTTGTTTTTGGAAAAGCCACTTTGTACTACTGAGGAAGAACTTTCCGAACTATACAGTATGGCAGAACATGTGGAGTCATTACCAATTCTAATGATTGGGCACAATCGTCGTTATTCTCCACACACGCAAAAAATTAAAACATGGCTGGAATCTCGTAACTCGCCACTCGTGTTAATGATGCGTGTAAATTGTGGTTTTGTTCCAGTCACACATTGGACACATTCTGCTGAAGAGGGACGAAGCCGAATTGTAGGTGAAGTTTCACATTTCCTTGATTTGTTACAAAGTTTGACAGGATCTCTAATAATTCGTGTACATGCTGAGCGTATTTCTGGAGACAATCAAAATGCGGTTAATAACGATAACGTAGTGATTGCAATGAAATTTGCAGATGGATCTGTTGGCAATCTTACTTATACTGCTTCAGGAGATAAAGCATATTCTCGTGAGGTCTTGGAGATTTTTTTTGAGGGAAAGACCATTTCAATACAAGACTTTCGCAAAAGTGAATTGTATGGAAACGGTAAAACTATTGCTTTCAAAACTCGTGGACAGGAAATGGGTTACACAGAAGAATTGCAACATTTTGTCAATTGTATTGCCGGAAATGAAACAATGCTTGTCAGTCAGGATGAAATGTTTGCCACTATGAAAACTATTTTTGCCATTGAGAAATCTCTTGCAACCGCAAATGCTGTAATCCTTTAAAAATATTGAAAATTTTACTGGTCACTGACTCTTACCCACCTGAAATTCGTTCAGCATCAAATTTGATGCTGGATCTAGCTGAAGAATTATATCATCGAAAGCATCAAGTAACGGTCATCACGACTTGGCCGGAATATAATCTTGAAAAAGATTCTTCCCAGAAAAGTTTTTCTGAAAAAGAGATTGAAAACGGTATTACCGTTCTTCGTGTCAAAACTCTCCCACACCACAATGTAAATTATCTGCTGCGTGGGTTGTCCCAATTGCTTATGCCATTTCAATTTGTCTTAAAATTACGTAAACATTCGATTCAACCTGATGCTCTGGTTGTTTATAGTCCTCCGTTGCCGATGGCTTTGGTTGGTAGTTGGCTTCAACGCAATAAGATCCGTTTTGTTCTTAATGTTCAGGATTTGTTCCCTCAAAATGCAATTGACTTAGGGATTTTGACAAATCGATTGCAAGTTAGATTTTTTCGCGTCTTGGAAGGTTTTGCCTATCGCACAGCGGACATTGTGACTGTACATTCTAAAGGGAATCAACAGACCGTTCTGAAACAGTATCCAGAATTGGAAGACAAATTGAGGATTCTACATAATTGGGTGGATGTGAGTCTCCATGAAAAAAATTTAGCGCACAAAGACTTCCGAAAAAAGTGGGATATCCGGCAAAAATATGTTGCTATATTTGCAGGAGTGATGGGGCCATCTCAAAATTTGGAATTATTGTTACACGTTGCAGAACAGATGCAGGAAAAAACCGAATTACTTTTCCTTTTGGTTGGAGACGGTAAAGAGAAAAAAAAACTACAAAAAATTGTAAAAGAAAAATCCCTGAGTAATGTTCTTTTTGAGGGATTTATTTCCCGTGAGTCCTATCCAAGTTTATTACGTATTTGCAGTATCGGTATAGTTTGCCTTAGTTCGCAAAACAAGACACCTGTCGTTCCTGGAAAAATATTAGGTTACATGGCTGCAGGGTTGCCAATTGCGGCGTTCTTACAAACTGCTAGTGATGGACATGGTATAATAAAATCAGCAAATTGTGGAGTTTCTGCAGATTCTTCTAACAATGAGGCTTGTTTTCAAGCAATGTTAGATTTGATGTCTCAGAAAGATTCTTTTGCCCTACTAGGAAATAATGGGAAGGGTTATGCGGCCAAACACTTTTCAAAGGAAGTTTGTGTGTCACTTTTGGAATCAATGCTTTGAAAATCGACCATATGAAAATATTAGTTAACTTTGGTACTCGTCCTGAAGCCATTAAACTGGCACCACTCGTCCATCATTTGCGAAAGGATTTAGATGTTAGGGTCTGTGTTACTGGGCAGCATCGTCAGATGCTAGACCAAGTGTTGAAA
>CAZOTX010000018.1:0-7718 GCA_964582835.1 uncultured Pseudomonadota bacterium
CATTTCACCTTTGTAAGACTGCTTAGACAGAGTGTTATCTCCTCTTATTTCTATTGCGACAATGACTGAAGTGATTACCACCGAAGTCAGGCAAAAAAACAGTAAAATCATTTCCATAGTAACCTCATGCTGTTTTTTACTAAGTCTTTATATTTCCTATATTTAGAGAAATTATCAGAATGTATTAGATTCGGAACCAGTACTGTGCAGTTATTCCAGATCAACTATCCCAACTATTTTTTCTCCAAATACAATGCAGAAATCAGACCAGCAAAAAATTACCATCTGAAAGACCTTTTAAAAAATTTTCAGCCAATTTTGCAATTAGAAATTTCTCGATGTGGACAGAATTTTCTGGGGAGTGGGTTCAGTTTTTCAGTTGATCTCAATAGTCGTAAAACTAAATTGAAAAAAAATATCTAATTACAGAAGGTTGTATCTCTTATTTCTAGGTAAATATAATAACTCAAAATTTTCCTTGAAGCTTTATTTTTTCATCAATTCACGTTTGGGGTCTGTTAAATCAGAAATTTAATATTAATGTAGTTAATGTGCTTTAACTGAATAGCAGAACCACTTTAATCTGGCATTGAACTTGTATTACAAGACGGAATCAATATCTTGAAAAAAATCATTTTTTGACGATGAAAAACTCACAACCTTTCTTAAGATTGGGGACCTTATTGCTGCACTTTTTATTGTTAGCAGTTTTGTCATCACCAGCTTGGGGTGTTCGCGTGAAGGATGTTTCCGTTTTGCGTGGCGCCCGTGACAATGAGCTAATTGGCTTTGGGATTGTAGTTGGCCTGGATGGTACTGGTGACTCACAGGAAAGTTTACTATCACGAAAGCCGATTGTGAACGCTTTGGAGAGGATTGGAATTAGTTTAAAGAGTGAGGATATTTTGGGGCGTAGTATTGCTGCGGTATGGCTGACAGCAACATTGCCACCTTTTGCAAAATCAGGGCAAAGATTAGACGTTACTGCAGCTACAATTGGAGACGCTGTGTCCCTTCGTGGAGGAATTTTGATTATGGCTCCGTTAAGAGGCCCAGATAGACTTGTTTATGCCGTGGGTCAGGGCCCTATAGCAGGGATTCCTAAAGGAGTCAGTAGAGCTGATGCACTTTCAGCGGAGGAATTGGTTAATTTACCAATAGGATCTCGGATGGTGGCTTCAGTCGGACATATTCAAGGAGGGGCTATTGTTGAACGTGAAATTAGTTTAAATCTCAACAGCCGAGCTCGACTGTATATGAACCTACATTCACCTGATTTTACTACAGCTTTCCGCTTGGCAAAGCTGATTAATCAGAATTTGGGTATACGGAGTGCCCGTGCCCAGGATGCTGGTACCGTTGAAGTCTCAGTTCCAGATAGCTATTTGGGCAACACAGTAGAGCTGGTTTCCTTTATTGAAAACTTGGAAATTGCTCCAGATCATATTGCTAAAGTCGTACTGGACGAACGGTCTGGTACTGTGGTGATGGGAGGCAGTGTCAGGATTTCGCCAATTGCGATTTCTCAAAATGGTTTGAATATTCAAGTTAAAATTCCTACTCCAAATGTAGAAGAAATCCAGGGAGAACAGTCTGAAGGAAAATTTTTTGCCTCCAATGTTTTTATGCTTAAAGGTGGGACTGACTTGAAGGAAGTTGTAAATGGATTTAATAAAATAGGTGCTTCCAGTAAAGATTTAATAGAGGTGCTCAAGGCTGTAAAAACTGCCGGCGCTCTTCATGCAGAACTTGTCATACGATAAACATAGATGAAAGTATCAATACCGTTACCTTTATCAGCCCTGACCATAGACTCAGGGAGATTTAAGTTGGCTCCTGAAAAAAAAGTGGTCAGTAACGATGCAAATCTTCGTGAAACTGCTAGTGAATTTGAGGCGATTTTTATTCAACAGATGTTAAAAACTATGAGGGAAACATCATTTGAGTCGGATTTGCTTCCTAAGTCAGAAGGAGAAAAAATTTTCCGTTCTCTGCTAGATGAACAATATGCAAACATTTCTGCAAAGTCCAGAAGCCTGGGTCTGGGAGAGATGATTTTTCAACAATTGAAATCAAATTTAGAAAATTAAAAAAAACTAAAGTTTTGTGATTAAACTGTCGATATACGCAATAAGGTGTTTCTGTGACTTGTCAGGATGGAAAATTTGAGTTCTTTCAAGACTTGGTAATATCTGACCTGAGGCCCAAGAATGAAGTGTGAGTAAACATCAGGAGCAAAGATTTTTGAATCATGATAGTTTACAAACCCTATGGGGCCTTCTCAGGCTAGCGAACTGCACATTATAAGTTGTGCTCGTCGGAGTCTGCGGGTATGCTTGTCGGCCTACACCGGACGTTCCCGCAGAAATAGGGATCTAAACTTTAACATTGAAAGGTGAATTATGAAAATAACAGGACAACAGCCCACGGAGTTTCATGGCGTCAAGGGAGGGGCTGCTAAAGATAATAAGAAAACTGCAGACCGTTCAGGATGGATGTCCGGAACATCAGAACCTCCAATAAAGGCTTCGACATTTGTGATGAATAAAATTAAAGGTCGAATTTCAGCTGAACCGGAAATACGTGCAGACCGGGTTGGAGAACTTAAAGAAAAAATCAAAAATGGTGATTTTCAGGTTGATACGCAAAGTCTTGCCAAAACTATGCTTGAAGATGCTCTTCAGGAAGATTTAGCCTGAACCTTTTGTGCGAAATAACACAGCGGCCGAACTAATGTCTTTAGAGGTTATCCTTATAAGATGAAAGAATTATTGAACATTTTGCGACAGGAAGTTGCTCTGCACGATCAGTTGATTTCACAGTTGCAAAAAGAATCCGAGGGTTTTGGCAGTTTACGAGGATCAGAGTTGCTTAAACTTCAAGGCGAAAAGTCACGATGTGTACGCGCAACTTACAGACTAGAGAAGGAACGGATTCAGTTCGTGGAAAAGCTTGCAGATTCCTGGGGTATTGAACCAAAGGAACTGACTTTAAGCGTTATTATTAAGAGGACTGAGGATGAATACTCAGAACCACTTCAGAAATGTTTTAAACAGTTGAAACAGCAAGTTTCTGAAATATGTAAAATTGCGGATGAAAATGCACTACAGGCTTCAGGACGTTTAAAATCTGTTGAGTCCTCTATTCGATTCATGAGCCATATACAGAATGGACCTCCGACTTATTCAGATGCGGGGAAACTTCAAAATGGAACTAGTACAATGTCCCGTACCGAAGCCTGACTTTAAAAGTCATTAAAATCGTTTAGTAACCCTAACCATTTCAGCATTGTCACATGTCTTCGCTCAATAGTTCCCTAAATCTGGGACAACGTGCACTGGGTATCAATCAACGTGCAATGCAAACTGTTGGACATAACATTGCCAATCAAGAGACTGAGGGTTTCTCCCGCCAGCAAGTCCGGTCAGGTACTTCTGCACCAGATCCCATTGGAGTTGGAGGAGGAGCCGAAGCCGAGCCTACTACACGTGTTTATGATAAATTCGTGCAACGAAAAATCCTCCAAGAAAATCCGCGTTCGGGAATGTTCAGGTCACGAGGTGAATTCCTGAAAAAAATTGAAATTATTTTTAGTGAAACGGATGGAAACGGTTTACATCAGGCCCTAAACGAATTTTGGAATTCATGGAGTCAGCTTTCGAATCATCCGGAATCTGAATCTGCCAGAATGCAGGTAAAGGTGCATAGTGATGTACTGGCACGCCGCTTTCGCAACATGCATTCTCAACTTGACGGACTTCGAAATGAAATTAACGGCCGTCTTTATGCAAATATTAATAAAGTAAATGAATTAGGTCAGAAAGTCGCTGAGCTGAATAGACAGATTAACTTATATGAGGGTGGCGGTCAGCGTAATGCAAACGATATGCGGGATGCCCGCAATCAGGCAATTGAAGAGTTGTCAGACTTGGTGGATGTTAATTCTTTTGAAGATCCCAACGGACGGACTACAGTTATCATAGGGCGTGACTGGACTTTGGTAGAAGGAAATAATCGCTATCAGCTGGAAGGTACAATGAAGGGAGGAGAATTAGGTATGCTTAGAATAGATGGAGTTTCAACAAATGACAATCGTCGCGATTTGACACGTACTTTTCGGGAAGGAGAAATGAGTGAAATGTTAAGAATGAGGGATGAAACAATTGTGAGTTATCAACATAATCTTGACGAAATGGCGTTAAATCTTGCAGGACAAGTTAACAGAATACATGCTACAGGTACTGGAGTTAATTCCGCGGCAGAAATCATGAAGAGTACTTTCGGCTTAAATCCAGGTTCACTGAGCCAACCTCTGCCTTTCTTGAAAGATGGAATATTTCAGCTTCATTTAGTTGATCCTAATAATGAAATTCTAGAAACTTACGAAATTGAGATACAGGCAGGGAGAGATACCTTGCCGGATATTGTCCAACGATTAAATCAAACCATTAACGATCCAAATTTGTTACAGGCATCCATAGAGGCAGACGGTTCGTTACTTTTACAAAGTGCACCGGACTATAAGTTCATTTTTGGTGAAGATCAATCCAGAATTACGCAGATTTTGGGTTTAAATAGTTTTTTTGATACTCTCAAAGGTGCAGAAGATTTTCAGCTTAGTAAGCAAATTCGTGAAAACACCAATAACATTTCAACAGGTAAGGACCTGATTCCTGGAGATAACCGTGTTGCATTGGAAATTGCAAAGTTGCAGACACGTCCTACTATGAGAGATGAAACCATGACTTTTGATGAGTTTTATAATGGTGTACTCACAGGGATGGGTTTGAAAATTCAAAGAAATAAAACAGAGCAGGCACAACAGGAAAGTATGGTGAGGCAGTTTAAAGAAATCAGGAGCTCGATCAGTGCAGTCAATATGGACGAAGAACTGACTGATATGATGCAGTATCAGAAAGCATATGAAGCATCTGCACGTTTTATCAGTACTGTGGATAAAATGATGGAAACTGTTATTAACATGTGATGATTCTATCAAAAAAGATAAACTCAATAATTTAGTCAAATAACCCAACCACAAGTTCTCCAAATGCGAGTAACAGAGGTCACAAAGCGCGACCACGTAGTAGATAATATTCAAAGATCTTCAGGGAAGCTTCAGGATATTCAAATCCAAATGGCTTCCGGCCGACGTTTAAACAAAACTTCGGATGATCCAATTGGTGCGGCCAGGTCACAGGATATTGTAACTACACTTTCTTCACAGAAACAACAACTCCAGAACATCGAGGACAATATAGCATGGCTTCAACGTTCAGAGTTAGAAATTGGACATATTAATGAAATATTGGGTCAAATCCGTACGCTTGCTATTTCTCAGGCTGGGAGTGATTCAAACGAAGAAACTAGGCAAATGGTAGCTAGAGAGTTTGCTGTAGCACGGAAGACTTTATTTGATACGGGAAATGCCCGTGAAGGTAAACTATATTTGTTTTCTGGGATAAAAAGTCTTTCTCCTGCTTTGATAAAAAATGGCATATTTCAACCGGCAAAAGTTGATAAAACTGGAATTACACAGAAAGACATAAGGGAATTACTGGATGTGAAAAAATTTAGAGCTCAATTTGAAGGGTTCTCCACTAATAACTATCGAATCAAAGTCACAAAAGGAGGAGTTTGGGGCCAAGCAAGGATAAATATTTCAGACGACGGAGGACTAACTTGGAGTAAAGAACAAACATTACGTCCAGTGACACATGTTTTTAATCAAGATGGGAAGCTTAATGATCAGATTTTGCTCAAATTTTCTGATCTAGAAGGCACTTTGGGTAATATTCTACCAAAACAATTTGATTTTAACTCAGAGGAATCCGCAGAATTTGACGTGGATACGCTAGGGATTTTGTTCCCGAAAGGAATTGAGTTTGTGTATCAACCAAACCCAGAAGTAACATTTAACGGATCAATTCAAAAAAAAGAATCTTTGATTTCAAATGGACTTTCAATTCCGGTAAATATTACTGCAAAGGAACTGCTTCTTGGAGAAGGTGAGGACGGTGTGGATACATTTTCTTTGCTTGCGGCGATAGAGAGAGCTCTGTTAGAAAATGATGGCATTGCGATTGCACAACGACTAGGCCAGCTTGATTTAGCGCAAAACCAAGTTTTAAAGCAGCAAGCAGACGTTGGAAATATTGTTCGAGAACTCTATGCAACTCAGTCTAGGTTGGAAAATCAGCAGTTTGAAAAAGAGAGACAACTATCTGACATCCAGGATTTAGATATAGCGGAATCGACTGTGGATCTTAAAGTTGCAGAGGCTAATAACAGACTTTCATTGAGTACTGGAGCCCGACTGATCCAACCTTCACTTTCGGATTTTCTTCGTTAAATTTTCTTGGCAATGATAATCGAAGTTTTATAAAATTAGTTAATTATCAAGAAGGCAGAAAAATATGCTTATACTGACAAGGAAGTCGGGAGAAAGTATAACCATTGGGGACGATGTAAAAATCACGGTGGTTGAGGTCAAAGGTAAACAAGTCAGAATTGGAATTGATGCACCCAGAAGTTATATAATCCACAGAGAAGAAGTGTATATTAGCATTCAAGAAGAAAACAGGCGTGCAGCAAAAGAATCACCTCTTTCATTGTCTGGACTCAAACATCTTATTGGAAAACTATAATCAAATTATCATCAATGCTTATTCAAACTTCCCGTTTCGGTGAAATCGAAGTAGAAGACGATCAAATAATTAACTTTCCTTCAGGATTGATAGGTTTTGCTGAAGACCATCGTTTTGTGATCCGGGAAGATGAAGCTGCAATACCTTTTCGTTGGCTACAGGCCATTGATAACGAAGATCTTGCTTTTGTCATGATTGAACCACATGTCGCTATTTCTAATTATGAACTAGAGTTAACAAAGGATCACCTAAAGAAACTGAATGCAGAAAAAACAGGAGATCTTTCAGTTTTTAGTCTGGTCACAATGGCAAAAAATATGGAAGATGTAACTATAAATCTACAGGGCCCACTGCTATTTAATCTTAAAAAGCGTCTTGGTCTTCAGATAATTGTTCAAGATGGTAGATACTCTACCAGACATTCACTTTTTAGTGAGAAATCAAAAATAAATACTAATGAATCCTCATCTCACGATCAACCTACAGACAGTAGCAAACCTATAGAACAAGTCGGATAATCCTGCATCAGATTATAATCAGAGAAAGAACTGAAGCCCTCAAACTGAAAAATAGTCTTCCTGTAAACGCTCAATAATGAGTGAAATTAAAAAACCCCTTAAATCAATTGACGTCAGAGAAATCTGCTTAAAAAATAATTTAGAATTTTCAGACTCCCAATGGAAATTACTGGAGGAATGGGCTGTTTTGTTGCTAGAATCAAATCAACAAGTAAATTTAATTTCCCGTAAAAAAAAAGAATATTTGTGGGAGAAACAGATTTTGCCCTGTCTTTCGTTACTGATTTTTCGTAAAATTGAAAAAGGCACAGAAATTTGTGATTTTGGTACTGGGGGAGGATTGCCAGGAATGATATTGGCCATAGTTCGTCCTGATTTACATCTGACTTTGTTGGATTCACGTCAAAAAAAAATTATTATCCTTCAAAAAATGATTGAAAAATTAAGGCTTAAAAATGTTCACACTGTTTCTGGAAGAGGGGAAGAGATAGGTAAACAGCTTCTTTGGCGTCAAAAATTCCCTTGTGTTACAGTACGTTCAGTTGCCCCTTTG
>CAZOTX010000018.1:7818-10184 GCA_964582835.1 uncultured Pseudomonadota bacterium
GAATGGCTTCATAAACAAAAAGCAGATCTGGTTTGCATGCAGGAAACAAGAATTCAACCTGAGCAACTATCAAAATTCATGATCAACCCTGCAGGTTTAAAGAGTGCTTTTGTCTTTGCTGTCAAAAAAGGTTATTCCGGAGTTGGGATTTATTTCAAAAAACCACCGGATCGAGTTCAGGAAGGTATCGGGTGGTCTGAGTTGGACGTAGAAGGTCGATTTATTCAAGCAGATTTTGGCAAGCTGAGTATTGTTTCTCTATACTTGCCTTCTGGAAGCAGAGGAGATATTAGGCAAAATTTTAAATACAAGGTATTAGAATATTTAGAAAAATGGCTCTCGGAAGCTAAATTATCAGGGAGGGAAATTATCATTTGTGGAGATTGGAATATTGCGCACAAAAATATTGATTTGAAAAACTGGAAAAATAACCAAAATAATTCAGGGTTTTTACCGAAAGAACGTGAGTGGTTGACTAAAATATTTTCTGAAATTGGTTACGTAGATGTTTTCCGGATACTTAATCCAAACCCAGACCATTATACCTGGTGGTCAAACCGTGGAAGAGCTTGGGATAATAATGTTGGCTGGAGACTTGATTATCAGGTTGCTACTCCGGGAATTGGTACCAAAGCCGTGAAACAGAAAATTTATAAAAAGGAGCGTTTTTCAGATCATGCTCCTTTGATCATAGATTATGATTACGAACTTTAATTGCGTTGAATATGCATAAAGTAGTGTTATTATAATTTAAAAACACGATCAAAGACACGACGTAAAAAATCTGGCTGCTGTTCACCGTTTAAGGTACTGATTTTAGTGCCATCTGGCTTAAAAAAGAGTAGCGTAACTCGTCCTACGTTGTGATATTCTGCAAACCAACGTCCTTCACTGGAGCTTAAGTTAGCAGTCAGGAATAGAATATTTCCTTCATATTCAGGCTTGAGCGAGTTGACCACCCGCTTGAGTGCACGGCATGAAGATCATCCGGGGTCATGAATCTGGACTACTACGTTTTTACCCTTACCGATAACTGAAAAGTCATTGTCTTCATATGTGATATCAAGCCAGATCCATCCAGCAATAACAAGTATCAGCATACTTGTTATTGTGACCAGCCAACGAACATTTTGCCTTCGGTGCGCTTTTTTGGATACATCTTTTACCCTTTGATGTTTGTTCATACAAATTACCTTTCATTTAATTTTACAAAATCTGGATTGATCATTGTGTCAATCATGCTACAGTAACCTGAAACTAAATAATACAGAAACTATTAACATGTTTATGGAAATTATTACATGGGATGATTTTCGACGTGCCACATTAGCCATTGTTCTAGTTATTCTGCCGACTGTTTTGCTTTCGACATTTCTACCCACGGCACTTCACAATTACCAGATCACAGGTCCAGGGCTTTGGGAACTGAAACTCAAAGGAGCTCCGGATATGTTGATTGAGCCACTTCATGAATTGCGCCTCAAACCATACTTTTTTAAGTTCAGACTAATGGGAGAAGTGGAATCAAGAATTCCTAATGCAGCTTTATTCGAAAAATACAAAAAGAATATAGAGCGTCAAATCTCACGAATAAGCCTACCAGCCGTTGATTATATTTTCTTTGTTGTTTTGTCATCTTATTATGGAATTTTATGGTTTGTTAGGAATAGATGGTTCGCTGAAGGAAAGATTTGATTAAGTTCACAAGTTTTTTCCTTTTGAAATTGTTGCTTTTCATAGATGAAAATCTCTCACCATAGAATTTTTTGATGAAAACAATTTCTCTAAGGATAAGCTTGAAATTCATTAAACTATTCGTCCCCAGATTCGAGAGGTAGTTCAAGCTGGCTTTCTTCAGGAAGCTTGTCCATGTCAAGTTCACTTAAAGCAGGTAAATGTTTGAGTTTAGTGAGACCAAAAACCTCAAGGAAACCTTTTGTTGTTCCATAAAGTCCGGGTCTTCCAGGTAGCATTTCTCGACCTACAATACGCACAAGTTTTTGCTGCATTAGGCGTCGGATAGTGTGGGACGAATCGACACCTCGAATTAATTCAATTCCGGTCCTTGTAAGAGGTTGCTTGTAAGCAATTATGGCTAAAGTTTCCATGACTGCAGGTGAAAGTTTGATTATTTTTACAGATTCAAGAGATTGAGCCCATTTTTTATATTCTGGAAGAGTATGCATCTGCAAACCATCTGAAACAGAGTTAATTCGGAAAACACGCCCAGTTTTTTCGTAAATCTTATTCAGTTCCGAAACCAGTTCTCGAATAAGCCCTGTTTCACAACCACCGAGCAATTCAGCAATTTGTTTGGGAGATAGTGATTTGGTTGCGACAAACAAAATAGTTTCAAGAGCTTGTTT
>CAZOTX010000019.1:0-10061 GCA_964582835.1 uncultured Pseudomonadota bacterium
ATGCAAAACGCTGGCTGATTTCTTTGTTTTTAGTACATGTAGTTTTATATCTCGCGATTACAATTTTGAAATATTATTCATTTCGCTGGAATGTCTGGGATGTCGGTAACTACAGCAACATCCTTTACAACATATCGCAAGGACGTTTTTACTCTTCCTACTTGGGCTCTCACAATTGGGGCGATCACTTCTCTCCTTCGATGTCACCTCTGGCTTTATTCTATTTATGGATTCCAAGCACTCATTGGCTTACTTTGGCAAAAACAACTGCCTATCTGAGTGTTCCGCTTTTAATCTACAAAATTTGTAAAGAATCCTTTCAAAATAAAGAGCAAGCATGGAGTGTCACGGTAATTATAGGAGCTGCATGGATGCTATTTTATGCTCCTGCCTTGAACAGTCTTTATTATGAATTTCAACCTTCAGCACTAGCTCCTCCATTTATTCTTTATGCTTTCTTGTGTTTTCAGCGAGATCTATGGATACGCTTTTGGCTTACAATGATTTTTTTACTTGGCTTCAAGGAACATCTTGGTGCAGTTTGGATTGGTTTTGGATGTTTCATGGTTTTAGCAACACCCAATAAAAAAAGGGGGCTTTTTCTTATTTTCGGAGGTATCATTTCCATTTACCTGACAATGTTTCATATCATGCCATATTTCCGCAATTTTGAAGAATCTTGGAGTATGCCTATTGGGCCATTTCAAGATATCAAAGGAAAATTAATATATATTTTTAAATTATTAATCCCAATAGGTTTTTTGCCATTAATTTTCTGGCGTTTTGGAATTATCGCAGGTCCAGCAATTGGGGTTAATTTACTTTCAAGTAGTTCTAAAATGTATTCAACGAGCTATCATTATGACGATATACCCGCGACATTACTTATGGTAGCAATCATCCTTATTGCTTCAACGGACTGGCAGAAGATTGAGTTTTGGGCGAGAAAAAGGGTTAGTCAATGGCTGTTAGCTGGATGGATTGTTTTTGTTCTTATATTGCTACCATCAAGTCCAATGAGGGAATTATATGCATCAATACCAAATAAGTTGCATATCTCCATTCGAAAAGAATTGATCGAATTTGATCAATTTTCAAAGGATGAACCCATCGCAGTACAAACCTCACTTGGCCCTCAGCTCAATCGTACAAATATTTTAGCAATAACACAGAATAGTTATGGAAACTGTGGACCAATGAAACGAGATCTGATAGCTCCGGAAACAAAATATTTAGTATTTTCAAAATCCTTAAATCACTATTTAATTGAAAATCTTCAGCAATGTATAAAAGAAATAAATCTTTCTAAGGATTATGAAATTCTTCATGCATATCAAAACTTACTTATATATAGAAAAATCAACTAAACCCCTAGAGACTTTTATAAAAATGTATATGAAATAATGCATAGTTTTGTAAAAGTTTTTCACAGGATCTAGCTGACTATTTCTAGTATCGTAGCTCCCAAAAAAGAGATCCTTTGTCAGGTCTTTTTACAATTATCTTGAGACACCGAATGGAGAAAAAGTGCTTACAGCAAATAAATTGGATGATTCGCCCGAAATATTTACCATTTAGAACTTAATTTAAAATAATTCGAAATTAATTATGTCAAAGAGAAGGACCTATTTTTTTATATATATTGGGATAAGTATAATTTTATTTGGAAGCTACTACTTTTGCACAGTTGCAGCTAATTCTTTCTCTGAAGATCAATACACTATGATAAAACAAACAAAAGAAATTTTGGAAGGGAATTTCCGCTTGGTGGGTATGCGTACCAGTAGACTACAGTGGAACTTTCCCATCATAAATTATTTACTTTCTCCTCTGATAGCAATTACAAGTAATGTTTGGTTTATGTATGTTTCCACATCGGTTTCCTATGTTTTAGGAGTTTGGAGTTTAAGCTGGATGCTAATGAAATATCGTCCTTTTTCTGAATTATTAATATTTGCTTCACTAAGCCTCACTCATGTGTGGTCTTTGTTTTATTCTTCTTTTTCTTGGCCCCCAAATTACATTCCTTTTTTTGTATCTTTGTTTATTATTTGTTTTTTTCATTACTTAAGGAACTCAAAGAATGTATGGCTTTTTCATGGAGCTTCAGTATTTCTTAACATCTCCTTTCAACTTCACACCATGTCTGTGGTTTTGATTTTTGGATTTATCCTGAGTTTGATTATTTTGGGTAAGCTCCCCCGTTACCGTCATTGGTTTCTACAAATTGGTCTTCAAATATTTCTGATCTCGCCTTGGATTATTTTTCATCTTTTCGTTATTGATTGGGGGAAAGAACCAGAATATCACTCCTCACTATTTAAACACTTTTTTAGTCCTTCGCAGGCGATAATGAATTATATTAGCGGTACAGGGCTAACACAAGAATTCAGTCAATATTTAACTTATGGAACAAACACTTTTCCATACGAAAAATTTTGGTATACTTGGCTGAATTTAGGAGGATGGATTTTTTTATTTTTATTAATATGGGTTTTGTGGAATAGTCAAAATATTTTTAATTTAAACAGTATTAATTGGGTAAACATTCGTTATTATTTTTTGCCATATTTTAATGAAGAAACAGATATAAATCGTGCATACTCTACTGGTCTATACTGTTTGTTTATACCAACTTTGCTATACCAGTTTTCAGGAATATCTATGGTCCCACATTATTTTCAGTTTCTTACTCCACTTTTGTTTTTATTATTGGCTATTCTTCCCGGCCAAATAAAAAATCCAATCAAATTTAAAATTGCCTGGAGTTCTATTCTTGTTATCGTAATTATACAAGGTAGTTTTAGTTATTGGCGAGCTGCAGAAGAACATAGATCACCATATCTAGATGATATTGGTTATACTAAAGTTCTAACAAAAGTCGTTGCTGAAAACTGCAAAGATAATCCTAACATTCAGTTCGTTTCAAATCATGGCTATAAAAATGCTAGTAAGTTTTTCCATTTCCGTTTTGACCCAGAACTCACAGAGTTTAACAGATCGGGTACTCTTTTTTGTGTAACTCTTATAACTTTTCAAAACAAGCTTCTCAAGATGTCTCCTATTGTAAGTTGGCATTTAAGATCACTGAAACCTATACTTAAACTGGAAGAGCATAATAATCAAATCTGGATTATGGGTAACAAAAAAGACCTTCAAAATACAAATTAACAATCCTGATTAATCCAAATAAGTCAAAATTATTTCCTAAAAAGATCTTATTCTTTCGATTTTCATTGTGTAATTTTTTAGAATTATTTAGGATGTTTAATTAAGACTCTGTCCTTACTGCAAATAAAATTTAAAAATATTCCCCACATTGAAGGCACTGATAATTCTCATACGGATGCCCCTTTATTTGATTTTTTTTGTTAAAAATTACTTCATTTAAAACTCTAGATTGATATGGACTGCTACAATTTGGACAAGAGATATTAGGGGAAATTTTTTTGTATGCAACATGATGGGATTTGTCCTCAATAATTCTTTTATAAAACAATCTTACTAAACAGAAAATACTTTTAACAATTTCAATTTTTGAAATCTTAGATCTCCCAGATTGACGGTCATAAAAAAATATAGGAAACTCTGTAACATTTTTTGTTAACTTTTGAATTATAAAAATAGACTCTATAAAAAATGAATATCCTTCTGATCGAATTAAGTTAAGATTTACTTTTTTTAGCAAAGATACTTGAAATCCTCTATAGGAAGTTGTACATTCTTTCAAAGGGATTTTCAGCATATTTCTGGTTAAAATATTTGCAGTGATACTTATCGAACGCCTTAATATCCCATAGCCTAGCCCTCCACCTTTCACATACCTGGAACCAATTACGAAATCATTATCATTCATCAACTCAACCATGGTTGGTAAGTAATCAGGGTGATGAGAAAAATCTGCATCCATAGTAATCAAAATATCGAACTTTTTTTTGATTGAGTATTGCATGGCTAATTTATGGGCAGTACCTAGCCCTAATTTTCTAGGACGATGAATCACTGTAATGTGTTTATTGTTTTTTGAAAGAATATCTAGTTTTTTACCAGTCCCATCAGGAGAATCATCGTCTACAACTAATACCTCTTGTCCGGGTAAATGGTCAAAAATACCGTTCAATAGAAATTCTATATTATCTAATTCATTGTACGTAGCGAAAAAAACTAATATTTTTTTAACTGGTTTACGTGTTATTATCATAATATTTAGCACAAAAGAATTGAGTCTAACAGAAAATCTAACAAGTGAAAATTTAGCCTTTAAGGCAGTTCTTCTTCCCAAATCAAACTACGCCTACAGTTTTACACATTAACCTAGTATTTACAACAATTCACACCTGTTGAAAAACGAAAGTCTTATATTAATGAACAATGGATAATTAAAATTTTATGAAGCTATTTAAATGGGTATGTATATTATTTTTTACTGGTTTCATTTCTATAGGAGTACTGACTTTTCACCCCGACACGATTCTTCAATTGACTACAAATTTTAGAAAAAACTTGATTCGCTCTTTTGAGGATTCTGGAATGCAAACACAATTGAAGATTTTAGATCTTTCTATCTGGCCTCCGATAGTCAAGTGGTCCTATTTAAAAATTGCTCGTCCATCACTTCCTGATTTACCGAATTCCTGGGTTCAAATTTTCAAAACCATCGAACTATCAGACTGTGCCATTTCTTTTTGGCCAGGATGGTTTAATCTTCGGGTAGATCTACATTGCAAAAAAATAGATGTTCAGTATATTCCTTTGCAGTGGAGTTATGTGGAAAGTTTAAATAGTACCTATTCCACAGAATTCTTCTTTACACATTCCGACTTCATGACCCTTGAAAGCAAGCAGGGATGGTGGAGTACTATGATAAAGGCTGATACTTGGTTCCTCAATGGGAAAAAACAGGGTAACTTGTTTTTACGGTATCATTTCATATCAGAAACAGAATTAGAGATTGAATGGTTAGATTCAAAAGAAAAAATTCTTTTGAGTAGCGAGCCAGAACAGTTGAGGATTCAAAAACAAGGTACCGGAAAAGATTTTAGCTTTCTTAATCCCAGCCTTTTTAAAAAGATAATGCCGATTCTTTGAAACACTATTCCAGTTCAAAGAAATGGTTTTTGCTTATTAAGCTTTAATGTTAGTCCAACTAAAATAATAATTATCATGGATAACCTTTCAAAAAGGGGGCAACTTTTGATTATCTCTTCATTTTTCAGTGAGTCTTTTTGTTAATAAAATTCAAACTCCATAGAAAAATAGCAAGAATATACTTAACCCTCTTTCAACATGACAGCAATAGGAAAGCAGTATAAAACAGTTCTCCTCCTTTTTTGAATTCATAGAACAATAAAAAATTATGAAACAAAAAAAAGCTCTTATCACTGGCATCAATGGACAGGACGGAAGCTACCTCGCAGAGTATCTTTTATCCTTAGGATACGAAGTACATGGCATTTTACGCCGAGTTGCACTCGAAGGTCCAACTCATCATTTATGGAGGATCTTACCCATTGCAGATAGTTTAAATTTACATTCAGGAACTTTGGAGAGCTTTCCTGCCCTTTACAAAATATTTAGAGATGTCCAGCCGGATGAATGCTACCATCTTGCAGCACAAAGTTTTGTCTCCATTTCGTTTGAAGACGAATTCTCAACAATGCAAACCAACATAAACGGAACACACTTTATACTTGCTGCTCTCAAAGAGTCGTTTCCGGAATGCAGATTCTACTTTGCAGGTTCATCAGAAATGTTTGGCAAAGTCGAGGAAACTCCTCAAAGTGAAACTACCCGATTCCATCCACGCTCAGTATACGGTATCACCAAAGTGGCTGGTTTTGAACTAACACGAAATTATCGTGAAACTTATGATTTGTTCACTTGTACAGGAATAATGTTCAATCATGAGTCTCCCAGAAGAGGATTTGAGTTTGTCACCCGTAAAATAACCTCCACTGCAGCACGCATAAAACTTGGAATGGAAAAAGAACTTCGGCTTGGAAACATTGACGCAGAAAGAGATTGGGGTTTTTCCGCTGAGTATGTGCAGATGATGCATACTATATTGCAACATGATCGACCAGATGACTTCGTAATCGGTACTGGGAAAACTCACACCGTTCGGGAATTTTTACAAATTGTTTTTGGAGAGTTAAACCTTAATTATGAAGATTTCCTTGTCTTTGACCCACGTTTTTCTCGACCCGCAGAAGAGGAAATTTTGGTGGCAAATTCTGCTAAAGCCCAAAAGATCTTAGGTTGGAGTCCTAAAGTTTCTTTTGAAGAATTAGCTATCAAAATGTTGCAGCACGACCTTGACAATATAAACATGGGATAAAATTACAAACAGATTGGTGCACCACAAATTTTGATGAAATTTTTTCCCTAATGCTTATTTTTACTTGTTTAAAGTGGAAAAGAAATTGATAACAAATAATTTGTCCTTATGGAATCAAAAATATTTTTCACTCACAAGATAGTCTTTCTATAATCATTCTTAAAATTAATAAATGTCTTATTTTTAGAATTGATCTCTTAAAACTATAAAATTTAGACACTGACAGTAAGAAAATAATTTTAAATCATTTTTTCCTTAAACTAACTTGAGTGTTTTTTTGCTTCTTGACAAAATTAGTTTCTCTCATAAACTAAAAAAAACAATTCATGAATTATACTTTCCCTTTTACAGCAATCGTTGGCCTTGAGTTGGCCAAACGCTCCTTACTATATCATGCAATTGATCCAGGACTTGGTGGTTTGTTACTGATGGGACATCGTGGCTGCGCAAAAAGTACCCTGGCAAGGTCATTTAGTGAAATTTTACCCGTCCAGCAAGAAATTGATAAACCTCCCTTTGTGGAAGTACCAGTAGGAACATCTGAAGATCGTTTGCTCGGTTCTATTAACGCGTCCTGTTTGCTCGAAAATGGAGAATGGTCTGCACAAAAAGGTTTGATTGAAAAGGCAAACGGTGGAGTCCTTTACATTGACGAAGTCAATTTGCTGCCGGATCATCTGGTTGATTCAATTTTGGATTCTGCTGCCAGCGGAGAACACCGAATTGAGCGCGACGGTATTTCAAAAAAGGTCCATGCCCGTTACATTTTGTTTGGCTCAATGAATCCAGAAGAAGGAGATTTACGGCCTCAATTAACTGATCGATTCATGCATGGAATATTAGTAAAGGATGATTTTAGTGTTGAGGAGCGTCGGGAAATTGTAAGGTCGCGTATGGATTTTGACGATGATCCTCGAAAATTTGTTTCAAAGCATCAAAAAAAATTAGATCAGTTACAGGTACAAATTTTAAAAGTAAGTCAAAAGTTGAGAAATGTAAAAATTACTGATAACTTGCGTACAGAAGTTGCTCAAAAAGCCACATTTTTAAAACTGGAAGGTGTTCGAGCAGAACTTGGGGTTCTTAAAACAGCACGATGTGCTGCGGCCTGGCGTGGAAGTACAACAATTTCCGAAGAAGATTTGGTGGAAGCATGGATTTTATGTTTGGGTCATCGAAGTGCTGAGCAACCTCCTGAATTTCAAAAACCTAAACTCGAAAAGACCCTGCCAAGCCCCACCACTGAAAAGCTGCAGTCAAAACGTCTGCAAATTCCAAAAACATCTTTCTCCCCCTTAAAAGTGAGAGCAGATGAAATTTCATTAGAGGAATCAAACTATAAGGAAAATAGAGAATTGACATTTTGGTGGCAAAGCCATTCAAAAAAACAGCCTTCTTATAATTTTGTTTCCGGGACCTCAAGACCGATTCCATATCATGTTTCTCGTGCAAAACTTTGCTGGCATTCTTCTCTCAAGGCATCACTTGTAAAAGGTTGGTTCCCAGGTAAACCGTGGCAAATCCGTTATAATATAGAAGCAAGGAGACCAAATTTTTGGTTGTTTTTAGATGCCAGTCGATCTACAGGAACTTTCTGCAATATATTATCTGCACGGTTTTTGGAAGAATCCCGTAACGCCATACAAACACTTGGCTCAAAGTCTTTCGGCAGTCGCTTTCATGTTTTAGTCCTTCAAAATGGTAAAATTAGTTGGTGGATAAAACGTGGAACTGCTCAGGTAGTTCAAAAAACCTTGGGGCATCTTAATGAAGCTTCAGGAAAAAGCTATTTGACGCTGGGACTTAAGAAATTAATCAATGCAATCCAAAAACAAGGAGTTTTAGAAGGAGACCGGATATTGCTTTGCTCTGATGGAATGTTCAGCCCAGAATTTAAAAAAACTGTTCCTGAAAGTAAAAAAAATTTCCAGAAAACTCTACTGAAACTTACTCAAATAATCCAAAATATTGCATGGGTTCATCCACAACCAGCTCGAGGAATGCAACATTGGCTCCCACAAATTGTAAAGGGAACTCCGGTTCAATTGATTGCACTGGACTAAAATGCAAGACCTAACAAAAAGTGAAGATAAAGGTCTCATTGTTGCCGGTATGCAAAGCAGTGGTGGAAAAACCGCAGTGACATCAATGCTGCTTTCCGCATTGCGTAAACGTAACATCGCTACACAACCCTTCAAAATTGGTCCGGATTATATTGATCCTGGGTTTCATTTCCATTTTTCTGCAAAACAATCTATAAACCTGGATCCATGGATCATGGGCCAGGAACATATAGTAAAAACTTCTCAGGAATTTACAAAAAATTCTTTTGGAGTCGCAGAAGGCGTAATGGGACTTTTTGATGGATTTGATCCAACTAGTGCTTCCGGGAGTACGATGGAAGTAGCAAGTTGGCTCAGTTGGCCGATTATTTTGGTAGTACCTTGTAGAAACACAGGACGCTCAATTACTGCAGCGATTAAGGGATTTGTTTCAGAAGCTGGGGGTATAAAACATTTTGCAGGCATCATTTTCAACCATGTCAACAGTGATAGTCACGCAAAATATTTACGAAAAGCCTGTGCCTCACTCAAAATTCCAATATTGGGGGCATTACCTGAAATAGATGAACTGCAATGGTCAGAACGTCATTTAGGCCTACAGCCGGAAATAGAACAAATACTTCCAGAAGCAGATATTCTGGCAGAATTGGCTGAAAAATATATAAATCTCAATCTGTTTTTCAAAAATTTTTCTTTGCCTCCACTGAAAAAAAAATTAAAGACGCGTAATTTTTCAAAATACATAAAAAGAATAGCTGTGGCTCATGATCAGGCTTTCCATTTTTATTATGCTGCAAATCTGGAATGGCTCCGTGAACAAAAAGTTGAGATTATTCCTTTTTCACCGTTAAATGACAGTAACGTTCCAGAAAATGTAGAAGGTATTATTTTAGGAGGAGGATTCCCGGAAGTCTTTGCGGAGAAAATGTCAGCCAACAAAAGGATGCTGCTTTCACTCAAAAAATTCATTGAATCTAAGATTCCATGTTATGCTGAATGTGGCGGTTTAATGCTGTTAGCAGATGGCTTGAAAGTAGATTCAGGTAAATTATTTCCTATGGCGGGAGTTGTTCCGGGTACAGTTGAAATGACAAAGCAACTTCAGAATTTTGGTTATTGTAAGATAAATACACAGAAATCTGGCGAAGTCCGAGGTCATGAATTCCATTATTCACGATGGTCAGAAGAAACAACTCGGGCCAATCTTTGGGAGGTTACCCGTCACTCGACAGGAGTTATCCGTAGAGAAGGCTACCGAACTTCTAACTTACATGCCTCCTTCGTCCACCTTTATTTTCCTCAAGCATCCACCTTTATTCGAAAGATACTACATTTGTCTTTTTTTTATTCCCCCAAATGCTAATTGCTGAACTGGCTGCTTTGGGTGCAGCTTTTTGTTGGGCACTTAGTGGATTAATCGTAACTAATCCAATCCGTATAATGGGAGCAATGGCATTCAACAGGATTCGAATGTCCCTCGTTTTTTTAATGCTAGCAGCAGTATCATTTTTAACTGGTGGCTGGCTTGATTTCCCAATATCAACTCTTCAAACGTTGATGATTTCAGGATTGATTGGAATCTTTCTTGGTGATACTGCTCTTTTTGGCTCATTGCAGCTTTTGGGGCCGAGTCGAGCAGCAGTTATTTTTGCACTTCATGC
>CAZOTX010000020.1:0-9967 GCA_964582835.1 uncultured Pseudomonadota bacterium
AAGACTCAAAATTGACTATACTACTTATCCAACCTGATTTTTCTCTTCAGAATCTTGCTTCCAATCCTGAACTTGCACATTCAAAACGAGAGCAAAATTTAGATAGACTCCTGTCTGATTCCCTTAAAGCCCTTGGAAAACTTTCAGGAAAATCAGATAGTCCAAAGTTGCTGATTTGGCCGGAATCAGTATATCCTGATCCTTTTTTCAAAGATGCGTATTCGCGGAAAAAAGTGTTATCGTTTGCAGAAGTACATCAAACTTCTATTTTACTGGCAACTGTAGATTGGGCAAAAACTGAAAATGGCTCCAAATTTCATGGAGTCTCCGTTCTGATTGGGAGAAATGGCAAGGTTCTTGGGCGATACAACAAAATTTCTTTAATCCCGTTTGGAGAGACAATTCCATTTTCAGAATGGTTTCCAGGAATAGCTTCGTGGCTTAGAAAAAATATTGCCAACATGTCTGAGTTTGAACGTGGCCGGGAATTTACCGTATTTTCTATCCATGAAAACATTGAGTTTTCTGCACCAATTTGTTTTGACATTTTTTCATCAGTGGTAGTTAGAGGTATGGTAAACAACGGCGCAAATTTGGTGATAAACCTAAGTAATTTGGCATGGTTTGGACGTACCACAGCATCAGATAATATGGTCGCGGTTTTACGTTGGAGGGCTATCGAAAACCGGGTACCTACAGTCTTTGCATCCAACAACGGTAAAAGTGTGTTCATTGGTGCAGATGGGAAAAACCAGAGCCGACAATTGGGGTTATTTGAAGAAGGATCGTTAACATCCACAATTAACATTCAATCCCAATTCTCCTTTTATCGTGAGTATGCAGAGTGGGTTTGGGGAGGATTCCTATTTTTATTTTTTATGTTATTAACTCTAGCGCAAGTACGTGGTAAAATATTTAGCAATCATTTTAGATAAATTACATTCAAGGAGAAAAAATGGAGTTAAAACTCAAAGGAAAAGTTGCCATGGTGGCTGCTTCCAGCAAAGGTCTGGGTTACGGAATAGCACAGGCTTTGGCTCAAGAAGGAGCCTCTATTTCAATTGGAAGCAGAACTCAGAAAGATATTAAAATTGCCGCAAAAAAACTCAGTAAAAAAACTGGAGTGCCAGTTTTGGGTTCGGTATTGGATTCATCTAATCCTATATCAATTAAGCAATGGACAGATGAAACACTAAAGGAGTTTGGTGGTGTGGATAAACTTGTTGTAAATGCAGGAGGTCCCCCACCAGGAAAATTCGAAGATTTTACAGATGAAGACTGGCAGTCGGCTTTTGATCTTAATCTTTTCAGTGCTGTAAGAATGATAAGGGAAGCTTTACCTTTGATGAGGAAAAGAGGTGGAGGCTCAATTTTGACAGTTACTTCAATGTCAGTCAAAGAACCAATTGATGTACTGATTCTCTCTAACGTAATGCGTTCTGGGGTAACCAGTTTAGTGAAAAGCCTTTCCATTCAATTGGCTCAGGATAACATTCGACTCAACAATTTGATGCCAGGTCGCATCAATACGGATCGAATTAGGAGTCTGGATGCTCTTAACTCTGAAAAGCAAAAAATTTCTATTGAGAAAATAAAAGCTGCAAGTCATGCTCAAATTCCTCTGGGACGCTACGGAACAATTGAAGAGTTTGGACGTACAGGAGCTTTTTTACTTTCCGATGCTGCCAGTTATATCACAGGGTCGAGTCTTGCTGTCGATGGAGGAGCACTCAAAACAGTGTGGTAATTAATAGTCAAGTTTTCTTTATATCTGCCGATATTCTTGATCGAGAGGAATCTGTCGTTTTATGCTTGATTTTTTTTAATTTAAAAGAAATTAAAATTGAATTTAAACGACAAAGTCTATTCAATTTACTTGATCAATTAATGAGGTACAAATGCCTTTAAATTATCTTAATTTATATGTCTTTGCCATTTTCGGAGGTCTTGCTGTAACTGTGGGTGGAATTATTATCTGCTATTTCGGCATGTCTGAAACGAGTTATATTGTTTATCGGGGTATGGAAATCACAACCTATTATCTTGATAAAAACCGTCATGACTTGTTTCTAAATGGTTTAGTTTACAGTATAACTTTTGGGATAGCGTTTTTGCTACTTATTGCAGTAATCGTGATTCCTAGTCCGGAACAAATTCAAAAACGTCTGGCTGCAACTTCGTTTGTGGATGGAGGACCAGGAACGATGGAGATTGATGTTCCTGCAGGGGAAACTTCTGAGCAAGAAGATGCTAACCCACTGGATGGAGAGTCCATGGAAATAGAGTTGGAACCGGACATAGAATCTTATGAAGTCGAAGAAGAAGAGGAGGAACTGCCTCAAGCAGGTAGTTTAGATGAAGATGAATCGAATGTAGTATACGGAGCAGGACGTATTACTGATCAGGCGCACAAATCCTTTATTTTGTCGAGTCCGGATAGTGCTGTTAAGTTCCTGATGCGTAAAGAACTTGATGGTCGACCTTTGAAATCAAACCAGGATGAAATTTATGAAGGCTGGCAGGAACGTGGACTTTCCAGAGGGAAATTACGAAAGCATATCCTAAAGATTATGGAATGGGAAAGCGTACCGGAATTGGAAGTTAATGAAATCTATAACCAGATTAAAGATAAAGTTTATGAAATATCGCATTCTTAACTATTTTAATCAAATTGCCAGGTAGTAGCTAAATAAAACATATGAGTACAAAGCTTTTCAAAGGAACATCAACTTATCTTTTAGATCAAAAATTAAGTGAAGCTTTCCACATTGCTCGATTGCTGGAAAAACCACTTTTGCTGGAAGGTGAACCTGGTACAGGAAAAACAAAACTCGCGCAGGAATTTGCTGCACAAGGCAACCATCCTATTTTTGAGGTTCCTGTAACTTCAGAAAGCAAAGTTTCTCTGCTTGTTTCACGTTTCGATGAGGTACAGCGACTGATGGACACACAAGCAGTCATCGCAAATGCGCAAATGATTCAGGCTGGAATTGATATGCAGATTGATACCGGCGGACGTAAAGTGGATAATTTAGAAGAATATGTTCATTTGGGACCTCTCGCGCAGGCTTTCTCTACACCTGGTTCTGTTTTGTTGCTGGATGAGATTGATAAAGCTCCCCGTGAGCTACCGAACAACCTTTTATTTTTACTTTCGGAACGACGGATTGTTGTTCCGGAAACACAGCAAACGATAGAATGTAAGCCCGGAAAAATGCCTATAATTGTGATCACATCCAACCATGAACAGGACTTGCCAGCACCTTTTATTCGGAGATGTATTTACATTTTTATTGAGTTCCCCCCACCAGAAAGAATGCGTGAAATAATTCGCATGCATCATCCAGGAGCAAATAAAAAAATAGTAGCTGCTGCTATTGAAATTTTCTATCAGTTGCGTGACCTTGACCTGACAAGAAAACCATCTACCAGCGAAATCCTTGATTGGATTACTTTTCTGGTACAAACTAATGTGCTTGATACAAAAGTTGTTGAAAGGCTTCAAGGAGCGCAAACTCTAGTAAAACATCGAGACGACCGTGAGCTTTTGCAGACTATTCAGGAAAAAGGTATTGGGTCTGCAACCAGCCGTAAATCAACAAACTGGTAAACTCTTTCCTTCAAAAAACAAATATATGCTACAAATTGGCTTCTTCATTTTAATTTTTTTATTGGGAAGCATCCCTTTTGGTTTGTTGATAAGTCGCTACTTATTAAAAATTGACATTCGTAAGCAGGGAAGTGGAAACATCGGAATGACTAATGTAATGCGGGTTGGGGGGTGGCTCCCTGGAGTTTTGACCTTTGTTATGGATTTTGGTAAAGGCAGTCTTTCAATACTGTCTGCACAAAATTTTTTTTCTACCTCAGAAATGGATCAGGAAACTCAACTAATTTTTCATACCTTAGCGGGAATTACAGTTGTTTGTGGACATGTATTTTCAATTTTTCTTCATTTTAAAGGGGGAAAAGGGATTTCAACTTTGTTTGGAGTTTTAGCGATTTTGCATTTAAATGTATGTATTTTTGCTGCTCTAACATGGGCTAGTATGTTTTTGTGGAAACGGATTTCTAGTCTTTCTGGGATCACCATGTTGGCAGTTCTTCCTTGGTTATTTTTGCTTGTTCCCTGGGCACAAGAGGAAAAACCCGTTATGTCTATATTTATCCTTTTTATTTTGTTATCATCACTACTGATCTACATGCATCGTGAAAATATTCTACGTTTGCTAAAAGGTCAGGAAGAGCAACTTAAGTCCAACAGAAAACTCTGAAAAGCACTAATCAAAAAATTTATGAATCCACTTGCGCCACTCCTATTTTTCTTTGGCAAAGATATGTTCAGGCATGTCATTCTCTTTTTTGGGATTTCAGTCATAGCATGGCTATTAGAAATTTACGGTATTTTTTGGGCAGGTTATTTTTTGTGGACTTCACTAATTATGATTTCGACATTAATAATTTGGCGAGCAGGAGATTTTTTTTCTCCGGCTGCGACTTATGTTCAGGAGAAACATGAAATCCCACATTCAATTAAAGCCGCAGTAATTGACGCAATAGCAAGTTCTTTCCCAGAGTTTTGTGTAGCCATAATTGCTGTAATTTTAATAGGACGTGCTGAAGTTGGAATTTCCTCTATTGTGGGATCCGCACTCTATAATGTTTTGGTTATTCCTGCTGCTGCTGGACTGGTTGCTACAAGCCCAATGGTTATTAGTCGAGAAGTTGTCTGGCGGGACAATATTTTTTATCTCGGCGTGGTCCTTTTGCTCTGTGCAATGCTCTGGATGTTTCCAAATAGTTGGGGTGCAGGTGTAGCAATCTTGTTTTTGTTGGCCTATTTTGGTTATGTTTTTCTTCTTCAGCGGGACTTCAGAGAATCAAAAAAACAAAAAGAAAATCCTCTAGAAAACAAAGAAATGGAAACGGAAGTTGACAATAATGGTGAGATGGAACTAACATCCGAAAAAAAGGCATGGATGTGGATCATTGGAATGATGATTGTGATGGGAGGAGGAACTCACCTTCTAGTTGAATCTTCATTGGCACTTGGTGACATGTTGGGAATTGACGGTGTTATTATGGGATTTGTTGTAATTGCTGCAGGGACTTCAGTACCAGATACAGCCCTCTCGGTAATTAGTGCCAGAAAAGGACATTACGATGCAGCGGTTTCCAATGTATTTGGTAGCAATATTTTCGACATCTGTATATGTTTAAGCATTCCCATTTTGCTAGCACTCGCGATTAGCGGTGAACCAACCAACATTGATCTTCCACAAATAGGATTGGTCTGGAGCCTTGTAGGCGCGACTTTGTTGGCTATGTATTTTTTTTGGAGTAACAGTTATACTCTAACCAAATTAAAAGCCTTTTTAATGGGTATCCTCTACCTACTTATTATTGTAATCGCCTTTACTTTTTAGTTTTACATCAAAAAGCAAACTTCAGGGAACCTATTGCCATAATAATTATCACAACGCTTTCTTCTCTAAAAACCGTACTGTCTTGGGTTTGAATTTTTTAGTTCCCTTGGAAGTTTTTGCTTGCCCTATGATAAACTTGAAGAGTCTAGGGGATAATTATAATGGTAATAACAAAAGCATGAGAAGTAATTTGTTTATTCCCTCTGGCATTTTGTTCCAATTGCTTTAAAAAAAGTGTAGCAAAAAACACCGTCTTTTTCTGTTGTTCGGTACAACGCTTTTACCCCCTCATCAAAAGTTGCTCTACTAATTAATTTTTCTGCAATAGAAGGTTCACGTATACCTTTAATCATTGCAGTGAAAGTGTTTTTTGTGAATCCTTCCACAAGCTCAGGCTTACTCGAATCTACATAAACCATTCGAGGAGAAACGCTTATAGAACTGAAACCAACATCATTTAATAGAGGATATAACTCTCTACCAATATTGGCATTCCCACCTTTTCGTTTTTGCAGTTCTACCTGGCATTGAATTGCTTTTTGGGCAGCTTCGCTGTCAGGATAGAAATATGTTGATCCGTGGTCTCCTTCGATGACAGTGATTGTCCCACCTACTTTTAAAAGACTTTCAAGGATAGCCAATGCGTTAAATGGCTGAGAGAGATGCTCCAAAACATGACAAACAAAGATGTGGTCAAAAGATTCCTCCTCTAAGTCCAAATTGAAAATGTCAGCACATTGAAATTGAACGTTATTTAATCCACGGGATTCTATTTTTTTTCTGGCTTCTTTAATAGACTCTTTGAATCTATCGATAGAAAGTAAAGATGCATTCGGGCTTTTACTTGCAAGCGTAATCGTTTGAGCTCCAACTCCACACCCTACTTCCAAAATTTTGCTTCCTGCTGGATAAAACGTGTCCGAATGTAAAATATCCACCAAAGTTTTTGCTTGATCTTCCAGACGTCTTTTTTCTCGAGAATTATATCCGTGAACATATGCTTTAACCATGATGTCTCACCAGTTATTGAACTGCTATGAAAATTGGAAATATTACCTAATAATCTTTCACATTAATTTCTTTTTTAAATTTTAGCTGAAGAAAAGGCTAATTGTAAGGATTAAGACTAAAGAGTGCTCAAATGGATAACTAAATAAAGATCTAGGGAGCCACCACTTTCATAACAAAAATTAGTTTTTATTAAATTTAAGGAGGATTTTACATGGAGATGTCTGACTGAGAATAAAAATTATCGCAATGTAAACCAAAGTTTTAAAGTTTAAATTTTCTGGCTGGGGCATTTATAGTACTTCCTAAATTGATAATTAAATTTATGTTATTTTTAAAATGCCAATAATTGTCACCAAAATTAGTAAATTCTAAGCATTTTCTTCATACTACATTCTATAGTTTACGGAAGGAAATACGTTTAAATCCAAAAATTTAATCCCATGCACAAATAAAAAACAACTTCACTCAATTGCTGTGTCGCACCGAGGCAGTCGCCTGTCACACCTCCAAACTTGTGCTTAAAATAGATTAATGATAGCCACGAAACAAGAACGACTGCAGATAATCCCACCCAAACCTGAATACCGATAAAAAACAATGGCAACAAGCCAAAAACAGAATTTACAAACAAATCAAACCATGATAATTCAATCATTGATCCAGATTTGCTCTTAGCAGTATCACGCACATAGCTTGCAAAACGAAGATGTGAAATGCTAACAAAGCGACTTAATGCGTGTCCTGCAAACCAAACCCATGGTAAAATTTCAGTTTCAATTTGTAAAAGTGCAAAAAATTTTGTTAGCACAATAAACACTAAGCCAAGTGTACCATAAGTTCCAATCCTAGAATCTTTCATTATACGTAGTCGCTCTTCTATAGTCCAACCTCCGCCGAGACCGTCACATGTATCTGCGAATCCGTCTTCGTGTAAGGCTCCGGTCAACAAAACCGCAACTATCATTCCCAGTAATACTGAAATCGTTGTGCCCCATTTTGTGTATGTCCCTGATGACTCAGCAAACAGCGTTAGAGTCATCATCCAAACAACTACACTTGCCACTCCTACAACCCATCCTACAAGTGAAAAATAGCGAGAAGAATGGAAAGATCTTTCAGAATACCAACCAGGAGGTAAAGGAATCCTACTGTAAAAAATGAAGGCCCCAACTAGACGCCGAACTTCCTGTCTTAAGCTATTCATCATCTATCCTGTCACTAATACCTGCAGATTCAAAGGATGCCATTTGATTCATAAAAGCGACTGCTGACTGTAAAAGGGGAAAAGCAACTGCGACTCCTGTTCCTTCACCAAGACGCATACCTAGTGAAAGTAGAGGTTCTGCCTGCAGGAATTTTAACATTTCACTATGACCAAATTCATCTGACTTATGAGTAAATACGGCATATTCTTGAATTTGCGGAGCAATTCTTGAAGCAGTGAGAAAAGCAGAACTAGCAATAAATCCGTCAATCAGTAATATTCTTCTCAATACTGCTGATTCCAGCATTGCGCCGACCATCATAGCAATTTCAAATCCTCCAAATGTTGCTAGAATTTCATGCGGATCCTCCATTTTTGGATGCAGATCTAGTGCTTTCTGAAGAATTTTACGTTTACGTACAAGTCCTGAATCATCTAGTCCGGTCCCTTTCCCAACACAGTTTTCAAGAGGCAAACCTGTAAAATGCAACATCATTGCAGCAGCAGAGGAAGTATTGCCAATCCCCATCTCACCAAAGCCAATCACGTTACAGTCTTTTTTTGGAAGTTTGCGACTTAAATCTGCCCCTTTGTTCAAAGCATTTTCACATTCTTCAATACTCATTGCTGGAGTATGGGCAAAGTTTTTTGTTCCCTTACCTATTTTTGCGTTAGTCAAATTAGAATGAAATGGTAAATCATCTTTTATACCTGCATCCACTACATGTAAACTAAGATTGTGTTGTTTGCAAAACACATTTATGGCAGCACCCCCGTTGAGGAAATTGAGCACCATTTGCGTAGTAACTTCTTGGGGAAATGGGCTCACGCCTTCTTCAGTTATACCGTGGTCTCCTGCAAACACTAAAATAGTCGGACTTTTAATTTTTGGTTTCAGTGTGTTTTGAATTTTTCCTACTTGTAAAGCCAGTGTTTCCAGTCTTCCTAGTGAACCTTGAGGTTTTGTTTTAGTGTCTATCATTTGCTGTAAATCGTTATCCAATGAAGAAGAAATAGCGGTAATTGAAAAAGTCGACATAGTGATTAATATCTAAAAAATTGTTTCTTGAAATGCACTTTAAATAGGAGCTTTCATTATATATTTTTTGTTCAATCAATCAATTTCATTCTTATAGTAATTGTTTGGAAAGCTAAGTTAAGTAGATTTAAAAAATAATTTAATACCGAAAACTTAAAAATTTTTCGGTATTCCATAAATTTCCATATTTTTTTAAAAGTAAATATTTAAAATTCATATACATAAAGGGTTTAAAATAAAAGAAAAACCTAACCACAAATTGCCTAAAATTAGGAGCTCCCCACTATTATTCTTCATTTGTTAGAAATTTCATTACATAGATTTAATCTACTAATTTAATCTACTATATTTAACAGACTATAAAGTTAATATATCGCTATTTAAGTAATGATAATATTAAAATTTGGAGGGGAATTATCCTGCTCTCAGGATTGTTCTATTTCCTTTAACAGAGTTTTTGATAATTAAGAAAAAGGGGATGAGCAAGTTTTTTATGGAGTTCATTTTGGTAAATTAGAATAACCGAAAAGTCTTATCAATCCGGTTTTACTAGGAATGAGGGGGATTTTACATTCACGTCGTCTGACTGTGGGAATAGTGAGGCTTACTTTTGGGAAATGTTGTGGTTGGTTTTAGTTAATTACTTTGAAATAATTATTGTTTGTCAAATAATTTGAAATTCCTGTCTTAACAAACTTTAGGTGAATCTTCCTTGAAAATTGTGAGGAAAAATTCCTTGTAAAGAAAAAAATTTCATCAAATAGGTTTTGTACCTGTAGGCTTGGCGATGCCGTCTATGATTAGCATAGGAGCAGTACCGACACCAATGATTTCCGGACGAATGGCCAAGTATTCTTTCACTCCAGAAAGATTCTCCACTTCTGCCATAAATTCCATTATGGATGGATAGGAATTCAGAATATTTTGCTGAAGAATAGTGGCCAAAGAAAAGTGATGATAGGCTGAAAAATCACAGTAGTAAGGTTTTGATCCAAAAAAGTAGGGGCCTTCGTCACTGTGTTCCAGTTGTCTGGCGAAGTTCTTCAAAATTCCGGGGAAGCTACTTAGAAACATCTCTTTGAATTTCAAATGCTCTTTGCCGATTCTGATGTTAACTGTTGGGTTCAGGGGCGCAAAAAGTTCCTGAGTCTGTTCGAAAACGGAATCCACCCGTGCTGCTAGTAAGTGGTCTTCCGGCATGGTTCCTGTTAGCTTTGCCAAATAGCGCACGATAGCTCCGCTCTGCCAGATATGAACCGTATCGTTCACAACCAGCACCGGCAGTTG
>CAZOTX010000021.1:0-508 GCA_964582835.1 uncultured Pseudomonadota bacterium
AAATGTTAATTGCAAAAATGAAAAAATATAAATTTATTAATAAAAAAAAACAAAATTTTTAAGAATATTTACCATGGAAGTTGAATTATGGTGCTTTGTCAAGCCATCCAAAATTTTGGTTTATGTTGACTACATTTGTTCCGCAAAGTTTGGTTTGTTTCTCTTATCTAAAAGGCGTGTGAACTACATCTGCATTTCCAATGACAAGCAAAATATCACAAATACTACTATTCTTTACAGATTAGAGAAGGAGGTTTTCAAAATGTTTCCCTCCTAAAAAAAATGTCTGGTTGCCTAAAGAATAATTTATCTTTTGCCAGAAGAGGGACCATACCTCAGATATAGACAAAGCTATCCTTAAAAAGATTTTTATGTTTGATTCCCAGAACATATTAGCGGGATTAAAAAACTTTCCTGCACCAGTCTTTCTTAAGGATTGCAGAAATCTTTTTCTTAAATTACGATGAAATTTTCACCTATTATAACTTCAATTTAAGTAAGGAATAAA
>CAZOTX010000021.1:518-5590 GCA_964582835.1 uncultured Pseudomonadota bacterium
ATTGCGAGAAAGCTGAAAAATATTTTTTGATATTCGTCACATTGAAGGAACTGTTCTAAATAAAAAGCCTCCAAAGAATCTAAAACATCATCTTTTTCTTCAAAGACTCTTTTTTAATGGTAATTGTTGTTAACCTGGTCTCAACCCCAATCCCTATCCGTAATTACAGTTTAACCGGCTTGTCCATCACTCAAATCCGAAATTATTAATCACATATGTAGTTTATCCGGAAGAATTTTTGTTTAATTTCAGAATTTGCAAACTAATATTGATAAAAAAGACGTAAGTATTTTTGCTAAATAATTCTTCAAATTATATACAAAATACATTTTGATAAAAAATTAAATTTTTAGGTTACTAGAACTAAATTCCAGTGCTCTACAGAAATTATACTTGTTGTAAATTTTCTTTAAGGTTAGTTTTTTTTCAGTCATTGAATCATTGAGCAGGATTAAACTGTTCCAATGAAACTTCTAAAAGACAATTAAATTCTCGAGCGAAATCGACTGAAACGCGAGCATGTACTGCCCCTTGTTTATCAAAGAAGCGCTGTTTCCCACTAATTCCAAAAACTCCTTCATGCCAAATATTGGGATGTATGTAAAGGCCCTCTAGACCAGTAAAATAAAAGCAGACAAAATCATGAGGACTTATGTCGTCTCCCGGCTTTGCCAAAGGGACCAAGAATGGTTTCTCAGTTACAGGGAAGAAGCACTGACCTCCATCGGGATGATAATTGGCATGCCAAACCAAAAGGTTTTTTGGGGGTTGCGAATGATTTTCAACCGCCAATTCAGGTTCAGTACCGTAACCTAAAATATAGTTGCCACTTACAGCAGAATTGTGTCCATAAAGAACATCTCCTCTCCATTCACAGACAAATTGTCCTTCAGTAGTACCTGCCTCATTCCCACTGTCAAGATCGACAAGTCGCTGGCCTTGAGAAGGCCAGCGAACTATTTCAATCATGACTTTATCAGGATCGTTGACGATATACCCATAACCTGCAAGTGATTCTTTTGTAGCTTTGACAATAGGGATTTTCACTCGCTCAAGACCTAATGGTATAGAAGGTCTCAAATAATTAGGAGGTTCTTTCACGTTGATTTTTAGCCTGTCTTAGAATTAGGTAATTATATTTTTCATTTTATCATTTGGAACTCATGTTCCTCCATAGCCATGCAAGTGGATCGTAAAAGGCACCAGCTACTCTCTCTTTTAGCGGAATGATTGCGTTATCAGTGATAGTGATCCCTTCCGGACAGACTTCAGTACAACATTTTGTAATGTTGCAGTAGCCAATTCCGTACGCGTTTTTGAGTTCCTTAATTCGATTGAGGGTATCCAGAGGATGCATGGCCAGGGAAGCGATTCGAATGAAGAAACGTGGTCCTGCAAATTCCTTAACCTTTTGGTCTCGCATGACATGACAAATATTTTGGCAGAGGAAGCATTCTATACATTTGTGAAATTCCTGAATGCGCTCGATGTCCTTCTGATACATCCGGTAAGTTCCATCTGCATTCCGAGGTTTTGATCTGAATGGGCGAATGTGTCGATTTATTTCATAATTCCAGGAGACATCAGTGACTAGGTCCTTTATGTGAGGGAAGCTCCGCAGGGGTTCAATAATAATGGTTTTATCTAGTGGAAGCTCTTCCATACGTGTCATACACATCAGTCTTGGCTTGCCGTTCACTTCCGCGCTGCAAGAACCGCATTTGCCTGCTTTGCAATTCCAGCGTACTGCAAGATCGTTAGCATGTCTTGACTGAATCTGATTAATTGCATCAAGAACCACCATACCCTCAATGACTTCAACGGGATACTCTAAAAATTCTCCTTTCCCTTTTTCACCACGAAAGACTTTCAACGTTATTTCAGACATTACGATCCTATCTTGAACGGTAAGTGCGTTAGTTTTTTTAGGTGCACTGGCATTGGCTCCCTTTCACGGTGCTCATGAATCATGCTGCCATTTTCCTCCCTGATAAATGTATTTACATTTTGAAGAGAATTTCTACTTTCTGGAAAATCTTCTCTTGTGTGTCCCCCTCGACTCTCTTCTCGTTTCAAAGCTGCGAGGGTGATTACCTCTGCTACGCATAACATATTTCTCAGGTCTATAGAATAATGCCAGGCAGGATTGTACTGACGATTGCCTTCTACACTGAGAGATTCTCTACGAAGTTTTAATTCCTGTAGCAGTTCGATCCCTTTTTCCATCTCGTCATTTGTACGTACAATTCCCGTGTGAAGTTCCATCGTTTCCTGAAGGTCCGCCATTAGATTGTAGGGGTTTTCAGTCCTTCCAGGTTCAAAGGGTTGCAGAGACAACTTTTCTAACTTTTCTAATTGTTCTTTTGAAGGTTCAATTGTCTTACTAAGTTCAAGACTGTATTTTGCAGCATGAAATCCTGCACGTGTACCGAAAACAAGCAAGTCGGTCAATGAGTTACCACCTAGTCGATTAGCACCATGGAGGCCTCCTGCAACTTCACCTGCTGCAAAAAGTCCCTCCACAGTGGACATTGCTGTTTCTGGTTCAACCTTGACACCGCCCATCATATAGTGACAGGTAGGACCTACTTCCATGGGAGTGGTGGTGATGTCAAGATTACCCAGTTTCTTAAACTGGTGATACATGCCTGGTAATTTCTTTTTAATATGATAAGAATCTCTTTGACATGCAATGTCAAGGAAGGCTCCGCCATGCGGACTTCCTCTTCCTGCTAAACGTTCGCTACGGATCGCACGAGCAACTACATCACGGGTAAGAAGTTCTGGTGGTCTCCGGGCTTTAGAGTTACCACTGAGCCAGCGTGATGCTTCCTCTTCCGTATCTGAGGTTTCTGCAGCAAAAGCGTCCGGAATGTAGTCAAACATGAAACGCTTTCCTTCGCTGTTTTTAAGCACTCCACCTTCACCTCTCACTCCTTCAGTGACCAAAATTCCCTGTACGCTTGGGGGCCAAACCATACCGGTAGGATGAAACTGAACAAATTCCATGTCTATTAATTCAGCTCCTGCGCGGTAGGCTAAGGCATGCCCGTCACCAGTTCCTTCCCAAGAGTTGCTCGTTACACGATATATTTTTCCCAGCCCCCCTGTTGCCATCACTACTGATTTTGCTCGGAACACAACGAAATTCCCACTTTCCCTCCAGAATCCAAATGCACCGCAGACACGGTTTTCATCTTTGAGCAATTCTACAATGCAACATTCCATATAAATATCAATCCCCTGATGGATACCGTGGTTTTGGAGAGTCCTGATCAGTTCCAGTCCGGTGCGATCTCCTACATGAGCAAGACGAGGGTAGCGGTGACCACCAAAGTTGCGTTGATCTATTAGACCTTCCTTGTTACGGTCGAAAAGGGCACCCCATTCTTCAAGTTCTGTTACTCGTTCTGAAGCTTCTCTGCAGAATATTTCAACCATGCGCCAGTTGTTTATGTGTTTCCCCCCCCGTATAGTGTCACGAAAGTGAACTTCCCAATTGTCACTCGAATCTGCGTTGCCTAAGGAAGCAGCCATTCCACCTTCTGCCATTACAGTATGTGCCTTTCCTAGTAGTGACTTGCACACAAGTCCCACCGAAACACCCTGTGACGAGGCTTCAATTGCTGCACGTAATCCAGCTCCACCTGCCCCAATAACGAGGACATCATGCTCCTTGATTTCGTAGGTCCCCATATCAGAGTATCCGGTAATCTGTGAAGATTCCCATTGAGACTAGACGAATATACAAGTCCGTGAAACCAACCCAAAATAAACTTATCCAGGCCCAAATCATATGATGCATATTAAAGATGCTGACGAATTTCCATGCATGATAGCGCTGATGCCCAAATTTGACACAGGAATAACAATTTACGTTACCGCCTACTAAATGTCTCAGCGAATTACATCCAAAGGTAAATGCTATTAAAAAAACTGCATTGAGTGTCATTATCAATGTTCCTACTCCTATGCCAAAGCCGTCTTCAAATGTAAATGATAGATACGCGTCATAACTTAGAATCACACAGAATACAAGAGCGATGTAAAGGAAATATCGGTGAAGATTCTGAAACAAAAGTAAATATTGTTCACCACGGTAATTCTGAGTTCTTCCCCCCACAGCGCAGGCCGAAGGTGTTAAAAAAAGTGATCTATAATAGGCCTTGCGGTAATAGTAGCAGGTTAGACGAAATCCAGCTGGAGCCCAGAGGATAAGAAAAGCCGGAGACAGGGGCCACCAGTCATATTCAAGCAGCGGTGCATAAAAAGGTGAGAGATAAGGCCCCCATTGATAGTGTTCATTTTGAAACGCTGCCCAGGTAGAATAAATAACGAAGGCTAGCAGTCCTATTGCAGTGAAAATCGGTTCCATCCACCATGAATCTCTGCGCGATGTTTCTAGGAACGTTGGATTTGGGCTCTGAATTTGAAAATTTTTCTGCATGGGTGTTGACAAGAGATTACTCAAATGTTTAAAACCAAAAAGACATAACACAGTCTCAGGACAAAATAATTCCTGTTTTTTGGTCTCATCGAAGATACAGCAGACTTTGTTAGGAGTTCTTCTCGAGCATCTTTTCCAACCGATCTATTCGATTTTTGAGATGAGAAATTTGTTTCATGATCATTGAGAACTGTCTATCTTTAGTAAGATAGGACTGGGCTTGAAATTCGCTCTCAACTTCACTTTCGTGTTTGAGATCTTCAAGCGCGAATTCATCGGCAAAATGGTGTATGTTGTCTTTTTTTGGGTTTTTCATAAAATTCTTTTGGGAATCGCAATCAAAATTATTTAAAACATCTATACCGGATTTCACTAGGATTTACTTTTTCTGTTAAAATAAAGTTTTTTGAAATACGACAAAAGAATACTAAATAAAAGTGTGCATTCTTCCATAAGCGAGAAAAGATAGCAATAAAATAGTTTCTGTTTCCAGTAAAAAGAAGTTAAATCATAATTTGGAAAAGTTTAATAATAGTTCTTATGTTTTTGCAATGCTAAAATATCATTTAAACGTATGAAATCAGTAAATACGTATGAAATCAGTAAATACGTATGAAATCAGTAA
>CAZOTX010000021.1:5690-9934 GCA_964582835.1 uncultured Pseudomonadota bacterium
TATGAAATCAGTAAATACGTATGAAATCAGTAAATACGTATGAAATCAGTAAATATATGCAAGATGGAAGAAAATAATTTTTGCATGTTACATTTCTACATTAAAATATAATTATATTCTACTTTTTTATTTTCTTAAGATTCCTTTCAAACAAGGACAATATTCTATACCAGTGTTTTTCTGCAGAATCCTTGTGATATTTTCCCTCCCTTTCTGGGAATACGAATCCGTGCTGTGTTCCAGGATACCATTCAATTCGATAGTTAATATTTGTTTTAGAAAGATGTTGTTCTAAGGATTCAATCATTTCTTTAGGTACCCATTCATCGAACTCGCTACAACCAAAATAAATTTCTCCCTTTATTTTTTGTGAAATTAAATGAGGTGATTGCTCTGAGTCTGTTACTAGATCAACACCATGAATGGAAGCAGTGGCTCTAATTCTCTCATTGATTGCTGCTGCAGCTGCAAATACAAATTGTCCGCTCATGCAATACCCCAGACAACCCACAGGTCCTTTAGATGCGGTTTCATATTTAAGTGCCTCCTTTAAAAGATTTAGACAATCTTTTACTACCATTTCATTACTAAGACTATCCTTGTACTCAAACATGATTTCGCGACTCTTATTTGTACCGTCATAAACAAATTCTTTGGTACTACGATAATATAGATTCGGAAGCACGACCCAATATCCACAGGTAGCAATTCTTCGTGCCATTTGGTGGAGTTCTTCTCTCTTTCCAGGAGCATCCATCAAAAAAAGAATCACGGGATGTGGACCATCTTCATCAGGATGAACAATGAATGTGTTCATCTTACCTTCACCTGTTTTTATGGTTATTTCTTTTTCTATCATAATCGATTAAATTTATAGTATTTGGACTAAACATTAGATTAAAACCATAATTGAATTTTTTTAAATAATAACATTTTACAATTTATGAATCCTAAAAAACTTCGTTATCAATACAATGGAAAAACTTATAGTTTTTCCTAATAATTCTTTTGCTCACTTGACAGGAAGTCCTTTTCATAGAAACTTGATTTTACCAGCAGAAAGCAAAGGCAGGGAAGACCTCTCCCTTGGATCCCCTCGGGTCACAGCCGACTTCCATAACACCGCCTACTGGGTCACGTTCAGCAGCCAAAAGGTAACCTTCAGACCAGTCAGCACCAACCTTTACCCTGTGTCCCATAGTAATCAACCCTTCGAGTATTTTCTGGTTTACTCTCGGTTCAATCCGAATGAGATTCGGAAAGCGGTTGTGCGGTGCAAAAAAACCTGGAAAGTGTTCGCTGCTGAATTTTGGTGCTTCAATGGCTTCCTGAATAGACATACCAAACAGCACGCGGTTAAGCAAAAACTGACATTGCCACTGGTCTTGCTGGTCGCCTCCCATGCTTCCGAAAACCATCCAAGGGAGTTTGTTCCGAAAAGCTAGTGAAGGGCTTATGGTAGTACGAGGACGCTTGAATGGCGCGATAATGTTTGGATGGTGTTTAGGTTTTAGATAAAATGTCATCAAACGGTTTCCTAGGGGAAAACCAAGGGACGGAACTACCTCTGATGATTTAATCCATCCTCCGCTTGGGGTAAATGCGGCCATGTTTCCGTCACTGTCTATTACGTCCACATGTACTGTGCCATGTCCCCAGTTAGAACCACCCAAACGGTCTTCTATGGGTAATAGTGCTTGTTGCCGGATTGGGTCACCGGGACGTAACTCTGAGTTGGCCTTTTCAGAATCCACGAGTGTTGCTCGCAGACAGGAATAATTCTTGGATAGCAATTCTGTTATTGGAACATCGACTTGCATCGGATCACCGTAGTATTGCTCGCGGTCAGCAAAAGCTAATTTGAAAGCCTCTGTAGTACAGTGAAGGTAATTTTCACTGTTGTGCCCCATGCCATTAAGATCAAAAGATTCCAAAATAGCCAAGGCCTGTAACATTACCGGGCCTTGATTCCAAGGTCCACACTTGAACACTTTTGTATCTGCAAATTGCAGTGAGACAGGTTCTTCAAAATGCGTCTCGAAGCGCTCTAGATCAGAACGTGAGAGTAGTCCGTCGCGTTCCTTTGAGAAACGCTCGATTTCTGTGGCCGGATCTCCTTTGTAAAATGCTTCTAAAACTCCTTTCAAACATTTTTTCCTATTTCCCGACATCGATTGTTCTTCTGTTTTCAAATAAGCAAGTAGGTCTGCCAGAGCAGGATTTAAAAGCACCTTACCAACTTTTGGTATCAATCCCTTTGGAAGATAAACTTTGGCACTTCCTGACCAATGGCTCTTGAATTTTTCTGCAAGATCACGAATGCCGTAACTTTCCTGTCCGTAAAGGCCAGCATGAACAGGAAAGCCGTTCCTTGCATAATCGAGTGCAGGGTCGACTACTTCTGCAAAGTTGAGTCGACCAAATCTAGCAAGAACCATTAGTAAAGCCCCGAAGGCTGCAGGAACTCCACTTGAGAGAATTCCTTCCTCTGGTACGTCTGTCAATCCTCGTTCCTGAAAAACTTCCGGGGTAGCATTCCCTGGAGCCATTGTGTTACCATTTACTGAAACTACCTTGTTCGTATCTGCCATGCAGATCAACATAGGACACTCCCCTCCAATGGTAAACATCTGTGGATTTACCACTCCCTCGACAAGTGTTGCTCCGACTGCTGCATCTACAGCATTTCCTCCAACCCCAAGAATATCAGCTCCGGCTTTTGTTGCTAAGTAGTGTTCGGTGGCAACTGCACCATGAGTTCCTAATAGTTTTGGGTAATAGGTGTTTTTTTGGGTGTTGTTTTTACGAAAAGCTCTGCTCATTCTGGCTTCATGAAAAATTTTTAAAATTAGAGACAACGAAATTTATCTCGCATTCCAAGTTATAAAAAATTTAGATTTATACTTTAGATACTCCTGAAATAAAGATTTTTTCTTGACTTAGTGTTTTATCGAGTAAGCTCACACAGGCGTAAATAGCTCTCAAGCTAGGAGTTTGTACTTCTGTAACTTCAGCCAATTCTATCACAGCTCCAAGTATGCTTTCTATTTCCAAAGGTTTTCCAGCTTCCACATCCTGGAGCATTGAGGTCTTGTGTTTACCGACACTCTCTGCACCGGCAATTCGCTTTCCCATTGGTATACGGAAATGAGCCCCCAGTCGTTCCCCCACTGTTTGTGCCTCGCTCATCATTGAGGTAGCCAGTTGTCTTGTTAGTGGGAACTGACATATGTCTACAAGTGTTGAATGAGAAAGAGCACTGATTGGATTAAAAGTCAAATTTCCCCACAATTTCAACCATATTTCAGAACGAATGTCATCCAGAATTCTAGACTTGAATCCTGATTCAGTGAATAATTCAGACACCATTTTAACTCGTTCTGTTTTCAAGCCGGATAGTTCTCCCACTGGGAAACGATTACCCTCTAGATGATGGATCACTCCAGGTTTAGAAATGATTGTTGCTGGATAGGCAATGCAACCAATCAAGCGGTCTGGATCTATACTCTTAAATAGCAAACCACCAGGATCAACAGTTTCAACCACTCTGTTGGCATATTCACCACCAAAATTTTGGAAATACCACCATGGGATCCCATTCTGAAGTGTGACAATGACGGTATTCGGGCCAAGAAGGCTAGACATATCATTTACAATATGAGCTATCTGGTGAGCTTTAAGTGCCAAGAGAACTACGTCCATCGGTTCAAGTTCATCGACGTATTCAGTGGCTGTCAAATTCTTTGCCACAAATTCGTTATTCTCCTCTATCAATCTCATTCCACGGGCTTTTATTGCATCCAAATGAGGTCCACGTGCTATTACCGAAACATTATGCCCTGCATTCGCAATGCGGACACCCATGTAACCACCGATGGCCCCAGCACCAACAATACATACCTTCATACTTTAACCTCTCTTAGAGATGAATAATTCAAGCTGTATCCTGCATCGAAAAATTGTAATAATTTTTTAGATTTTCTGAATGAAAGAAGCGAAAGGTGGAAAAAGTTTGAGTAAAAGTTGACAGAGATTGTAAGATAATCAATTCTTGATTAGGTATTATTGCAATAATTAGGATGAAGGTCATCAACAAAATGAATTTCTCTTGAAATTATTTAAGCAAGATACATCCATGATCCTCTTATATTCCAAAAAGTTGATTTTCAACTACCACTGAAAGGTTGTGCATAGATCTTTTAATTGATCTGATCCTGTTCTGGATAGACTCTAACACTAGGTAC
>CAZOTX010000022.1:0-9452 GCA_964582835.1 uncultured Pseudomonadota bacterium
ACCAAAGGACGTGCGATTCCTCGTTTCTTCATTTCAGAACGGATTGATGGCAAGCTGTCTACTGATTTTTGATTAGGTATTGTAAGTCGTATAATTTCACAATCCACTGCATCTAATCGTATAATTTCCTCAATGCATGATTTAACATTGGTAGTTTCAGAAGTCAACATAGACTGTATCCGGACAGGTTCAGAACCTCCAATCTTGGTGTTACCTATAGAAACTGTTTTTGTGTTACGTCTAGTTGAAATCAATTTAGATTAATGTGTTTTGGTTCAAGATAGATTTTTGTACGAATAAAATTCTACACTAGAATCGTTATTATAGTCTATCGAATACAGATCCGTGTCCAGGGAGGAATAGTCGTTCATAAAAACGATTTGCGTATTGATCTGTCATACCAGCAATATAATCACAAACAATTCTATTTTTGTCCCCAATACTATTTGCTCTTTTCCATAAAATCTGAAAAGACGAAGGTAAAAGCATTTCAGCATCATTTGAGAGTGCTTCAAACAAGGAAAGCACAACTTTTCGACCTCGAAATGTTGCAGCTTGGACAGTATTGAGTTGAATGACGTGGAGTGAAACAGTTTCTTTTAACGATTTTAGAAATTGTAATGGTTCATCTGGAAGAACGGCATTCCATCCCAGGAGAGGTTCTTCAAATATTGTATTAAGTTTTAATTCTACAGAAGAAATTAGTATGTGAACCATTGCTCCAACAGCCTGTTTTCGGTTATGACCAGAGTTTTCATCGTTTTTGAAAAGTTGTTTTTCAATTTCTAGAAGACAATTGTCCTCTGCCCATTTTTGATCTAAATGTTTTACAATTTCCTTCCAGTGATCGCGATTCAACAATCGTAAAACAATACCGTCTTCAAAATCATGAACCCCATAAGCGATATCATCGGCCATATTCAAAAGTGATGTATCTAGTGCTTTGTGCAACGAAAATCCATGATTCGTTTTGGTTGGTAAAGTTTGCTCACAGAAATGTTCTTGGTCTGCATCTGAAAGCGGTTCTAAAATCCAGTCTAAGACTTCATGCTCTGTATCTAAATAACACTTTGGAGGTTGCCATGAGTGTTGAACATTTGTATTTTTGTAATAATTGGATGCTTTCGGCAACTTTTTTTTACTAAGACTAGAATATGGTGCAGGATATTTTAGTACTCCCAGCAGAGTGCGTCGTGTTAGATCCAATCCATGCTCTGGAGTGTGTGATTCCAGCTTTGTAAGAATTCGCAATGTCTGACCATTCCCCTCAAACCCTCCGTAGTCGCACATCGCAAAATTGAGAGCAGTTTCTCCACCGTGTCCAAAAGGAGGGTGTCCCAAATCATGTGCTAATCCGGCCGTTTCAATTTGTTCCAACCTAGGGAGCAAGGATTTCATTTCAGGATATTTCTTTTCAAGATTAAGTACAATACCACGTCCAATTTGGGCTACTTCCATTGAATGTGTCAGACGAGTACGATGAAAATCTCCGTCTAGTACTCCAAGAATTTGTGTTTTTGCCTGCAATCTTCTGAAGGCTGAAGAATGGATTACACGGGCTCTGTCACGCTCATAATCGTCGCGTTGATCTGCAAACCGTTGAACTACGGAAGGAGCGCGGCGTTCTTTCCATGGGCTCATTAAAAAGTTTCTAAAATGATATTAGAATGAATTAACTTTAAAAATTTTGAATTGATTACTACAAATTATAAATTATTTTACTAAGATTTTCACGGTATAAAACGAAGATTTCAAATATGGGTATTAACTAATCAAAAAATAGTTAAGGGGATAAGAAGATCTAAATTTTTCAAATCACTTGATATATCTTTGTATTTAATTAGTATAAGTGGTTAAATCTTTGAATTAATCTAAAAATAATAGAGTAAATTTGATTAAAGGAGAACAGCATTTGAGTGAAGATAAACTAGAAGTTGAGGGAGTTGTGCTTGAATCATCCAAAGGTATTTTTCGAGTAAAGCTGGAGAATGATCACGTTGTCATTGGACATTTGTCGGGAAAAATGAAAATGTATAAGATTCGTGTACTTCCCGGTGATACGGTTACAATTGAACTTTCACCCTATGATCTGAAACGTGGAAGAATAGTAAGGCGAGAAAAAGTGGAGGGTTAAAAAATTTTTTTAAGTTTAAAGTTTTATTAATATTGAAGGTAATCAGGTTGTTAGTAACTTTGGATAACTGTTTTACCCAAGATTTAAAAATTGATCTTGGATGAATATATTTGAACAAACAATTTGTGACTGGACTGCAAAGGTCTTAAACAAGATTGATGATTCAATAATTTGGGAAACATCAACTTTAAAAGAGTTAGTTGAGAAACCACCCGATCCAGAAATGGGAGATTATGCGCTTCCTTGCTTTAGTTTTGCTAAAAAATTACGTCGCGCTCCCGTTCAAATAGCAGTGGAACTTGCAGATCAGCTTCAATCGTTTATTTCCCCAGAATCCTCTGTAATTTTTATCAAGGCAAACGGCTCCTATCTTAATTTTACTGTTTCAGCTACTTTGATGGCTAAAGTAGTCTTACCAGAAGTTTTCACAGGTAAATATTTCAAAGATCCTTCCGAAACTGCGCTCGAAAGAGTGATGATAGAATATTCTCAACCTAATACACACAAAGGTTTCCACGTAGGACATATGCGAAATGTTGCGCTTGGAGATAGTCTTACCCGCATATATAAATATAATGGTTACGATGTCGTCGGGGTAAACTACATCGGTGATGTGGGAGCACATATTGCAAAATGCTTATGGTATTTCCACAATCACAATACTGAAACTCCTCCAGTAAATTTACGCGGAGAATGGTTAGGGGACTTATATTCTCATGCAGTAAAAAAACTGGATGATGCTGTCGGGGAGGAGAAAGTTCAATTTCAGGAAGAAATAAGTCAAATTTTGCAGAAACTTGAAGATAAAGACGATGAATTTACCCAGGAATGGGAAATGACTCGTAAGTGGTCATTGCAAGATTTTCAAGAGATATATAAGTGGCTTGACGTAAATTTTGATCATATATTTTATGAGTCTGAGGTTGATGAAGAGGGTAGAAAAATTGTAATTGAAGAAGAAAAGAAAGGGACATTTGAGTGTTCTGAAGGTGCAATTGGAATTAATCTTGAGGCAGAAAATCTTGGTTTTTTCCTGTTGTTGAAATCCGATGGCAACACTCTCTATGCTACAAAAGACCTTGCTTTGGCAAAAATAAAATTTGACAAATTTGGTGTTAAACGATCCATTTATGTAGTAGGTGAGGAACAGACACTGCATTTCAAACAAGTTTTTGCGACTCTCAAAAGGATGGGTTATTCGCAAGTCGGCCAGTGTTTCCATTTATCATACGCGTTGGTTATGCTTCCAGAGGGAAAAATGAGTTCCCGTGCAGGCAATGTAATTCTTTTCTCTCAGTTACGCAAAGAAATTGTTGAAAGCATTCAATCCAATCATTTGTCTGAACACCTGGAGGATTGGAGTAAGAGGGAATTGGACGAAACTGCTCAAAAAATTGCGGTAGCAGCCATTAAATACGGAATGTTAAATCAGGACTCGAACAAGCAAATTGTGTTTTCAATGGAAGATTGGTTGATTTCTGAAGGAGATACTGGAACTTACTTGGTATATGCCTACGTGCGGATTAGAAGCATTTGTCGGCAAATTTCACGTGATGTGGTTGCGGATGTAGACTTTTCACTATTAGTTCATCCCAATGAAAAAAAACTTTTGCGCAAAATGCTGGATTTCAATAACATTGTTTTTAAATCTGGAGAGGAATTCCGTCCTTCATTAATTTCCCGCATGCTCTACGAGTTTTCCAAAGATTTCAGCCGGGCCTATAAAACATGCTCCGTTAAGCATGCTGAAACTGAGATGCTACTTAACTCCAGGTTACTTTTATTTCATTGTGTTGCAGAAACTCTTCTCCAGGGTCTTTACCTCCTTGGAATCACACCTCCAGAACGGATGTGACCCAATTAAGAGTCCTTTTGGAATTGAGGGTTTGATTTCCTTTATATCATCATAAAATTTTTAAATACTTCGTGTTTTTTTTTTAAATTAAAGTTTATGCGAATTTTGTTCTTGATTTTGATACTGTTATTAAGTGTTTCTCAAGAAATAGTGGCAGATTATTTTAAATGGGAAGTTCTTTTTGCTGAGAAAGGTTTTGGTACTGAGTTCAAAACAATTCCGATTTTTTCAGAGGGGAAAATAGAATTGCCAGATAAAAAAATTAATTGTAGAATGGAGAGTTTCTGGGCCAGTTTGCAATCTGACTTGTTGATGGAGAGTAAATCTTTAGTATGTATAAGCCGGGGTAAAGAGACCACTCTTAGTGTGGTTTGCAGAGACAATAATCTTAACCGCAAATACAACCAGTTTAAAGAGCTTTACCCAGTCACAAAAGCTGGTTTCTCGATTGATCCAAAATTGTTTAGTGTCTCTCCATATATGGAACTTCGCTGTTATTTTTGATTCATTATTAACGCAAAGCTTTCAAAATAGTCTGGACCGTTTTAAATGAGTTCATAGCTGCATGATTAAGAAACGCGGAAGATAGTTTTTGCCCATTAGCTCCAGCTAAATCACTGAGGCAACGTACCACGATAGCAGAAATTCCAAATTGCTCTGCAACTTGAGCAACTGCTCCCCCTTCCATTTCGATCGCCTGGGCAGCAAATTGATTAAACAAAGCTTTTCGGGTTTCTCCACACTGAAGAAAAACATCTCCGGTAAGGATTCTTCCAATTCGGACAGACGGAATCGCCGCCATGATAATCTTTTTTATTTCTGGATCAAGAGTATATTCTACTGTATTGTTAGTAGGCCCAATTGGTATGCTTCCCGCTCGGTAAACTTGGAGTTTACCGTCTTTCACTGCTCCATAATCATATTGAATTAGTGAATCTCCGATCACAACCTCTCCAATTTCTATTTTTGGATCGATTCCCCCAGCTACTCCAGAAAAAATAAGTAATTCGCAATCAAATTCCTGAATCAATAATGTTGAAACCATTGCCGCATTGACTTTCCCAAGTCCGCATTCGACCACAATCAATTCGTGTCTTGTATCTTTTTTTTTGTAAAAAGTTCTGCAACCGAGTATTTGAGATGAATTTGGTTGCAAATCAAAAAATCTTTTTTCTTGTGGAATGGCGCAGATAATTCCAATTTTCATAGTTTAACTATTTAAAAGGAGGGTTAAGAAAAGTATTTTTTACAAATGGCTGGGAAATCTCGTTTTTTGCACCAATCATAAAATTTCCCACTACCGCTAGTGCATGCAGTAGAGACAAGATACAGTAAAATAATTATCGTCCAGAAATTCAAAAAACACGGTATCTTTAAAACGCGGGGTGTCAAAAAGTTACACCACGAATTTTTGAATGACATTTTTACCCTTTCATTATTATATCAACAACCAATTTAGCAAAATCTTTTGTCCCTCCGTCTGGAAATAAATTATGTAGCTTTCTTCCCATTTCTCCAGGTACACGGTTTCTAAAAAAATTTTCCCACCACATGATTCCTTCAGTTGCTAAGACATGCTGCGAAACATATTCAGAAGCACAGTTTTCCTTGATCAGTCGCGCATTTTCTTCTTGGTGAGTTCCTGGAAGTGGAATAAGAATGGTGTCTTTTTTCAGGACAGCAAGTTCCCCTAGAATACCCATGCCGGCTCTTGTAATGACTATTTCACTTCTAGCAAGCAAGTCACCCATTCCTTCACGTGCAACCTCCAGTGGGTGATAATCAGGATGAGAAAAAGGTATTGATTCATGTTCAAAATTATTTTTGAATCTTGAACCAGTTAGATGAACTACTTGAAAATCCAACAGCCAATGATTTAATAACGGCAAAATTGCATTATTTAAACCGACTGCACCTTGGCCGCCTCCTGTGATAAGTATAAGCGGACGTTCTGAATTTAAGCCAAAACGTTTTTCTGCTCGTTTTGCATTGGCAGAGTATATTTCATTACGTACTACAGGACCGATTTTTCGTTTAAAAGATATGTTAGGAAACTGACTGGCCGTACTTTCAAAATAGAATACAAGGGCACTGCTTACTGGAGACATCAAGCGGTTCGCTAGTCCTGAATGTAAATCCATTTGTAAAATAACGTGTGGAACTCTTAAAATTCCAGCGGCATAAGCGACCGGTACACTAACAAAACTCCCTGCAGAAACAATTACTTGTGGGTGAAACCTGAGCAAATGAATCAAGCCCATTATACCACCTCCGAGGATATATAGGGGATCAACAAAATTTTTCCAATCCCAATAGCGCCTCAGTTTCCCGGAAGGAATGGTGGAAAAAGGGATATCAGCCTTTTCTGCCATTTTTTTTTCTGGACCATATTTGGTACCTAAGAAAAGGAATTTGGAGTTCTTTTTTAGTCTTCGTATTTCTTGAGCCAATGCAAGAAGGGGCGTGGTTGGACCCCCGGATCCTCCTCCTGTTAATAAAACTCTAAAAGTATTATCACTCATAACTTCTGTCTCATTTCAATTTAATTGACACGCCCTTCCATTACTAGCGACTGGGTCTTCTTCAATTCTGATTCAAGTATTTTGCTCAGGGTTACTGCGTCATTACAAAAAATCCACTCTACTCCTCGATTAATTTCTCGAAAAAGATTATTTTTAGACTTGGGATAACCCACCCCAATTCTTTGTCCACAATCCAAATGTTGATTTAACAATTTTCTACTAATTAACAGATAATGCCCACCAAGACCGGCATAATTTTGATTTAAAGATATCTTGCTTAATGTTTTTTCATTAAAAACTGCTACCAACATTTTTGCTGAATTATCTACAAAAGTTATCAATTCAAGCATTTCTGGTACCAGTGAAAGTATATGAAAATCATTTTGAGGCTTTAATTGGTTAAACAGTACTTTTAGTATCTTACTTTGCTTTTCTGGTTGTGGATAATATTCTTTTTTAGCCTCCACCATTAAATGCAATTTCCCACCGTATCGTTTTATTACCTCTTCCAAAGTAGGAATATTAGGACAGATTCGATTTAGATCTTCCAGTGTTGTTTCGGATATCGTTGTATTATAACCATATAATCTCATTAAATCCGGATCATGAGAAATGACTGGACAAAGGTCTTTTGTCCAGCGAAAATCCAGTTCAATCCCCCATATACCATCAGTTTCAAGCGCGAGATCAAATGCAGTTAAAGTATTTTCAAAAATAGACTGGTTGTCATGTTGCCCACGGTGAGAAATAATTTTGCATTTTTCAAGTTTTTCCAAAGTAGGAGTTTGTTGTGGTAAAACAAAAAAAACCAAGTCACAAACTTGCATCAAGGGGTTTTCCAGCCAAGTTGGGAGTTCCATAACAAATTAGGGGGCTATATTTTTGTAAAAACCTCAAAAATTTTCGAACCTCTAAACACTATCTTGAGGTTCTTCCCAAATTTTCTTTACAAATTTTAGAGGTCTCAACTTCTCAACTATTTTATGAAAAACTGGCCAGGAAACGGATTCAAGTTTTATGCGAATATCTGCCTCTTTATTTTTCTTTGCTGAGGTTTCTGAATTTATTATTGCTACACCAGCATCTTTTATAATTTTCGTTATTTGAAAAAGGATCCCGGTATCATCAATTACTTGAATATGAATAATATGAGAACGAGTTATTTTTTTTGAGATTCTCCAAGCCACATAAATAGGAAATTTGTTTTGTTGAGGGTATTTTTTTTTATTAATTGATTTTGTACAGTTTGAGCGGTGAATTTCAATTTCCTGGTCATTATGGATAAAACCTGTAATTTTGTCTCCAGGAATTGGGAAACAGCAACTTGCCAATCGGATTAAAGGGTTATGAACATCCTCGATTAAAAAAATATTTTTGTTGCTACCAAAAATATTTTTCCAAAATTCTGAACCCATCATATCTTTTAAACGTCCAGTTTGTTGATATTCAAGTAATTTATATTTTTTGAGAAACATTTTCAGAGGAAGTTTATGCAAACCTATTTCCTGAAAAAATTTGTTTGCTGTTAACTTTTCTACTTTAAGTGCCTCTTTTATTTCCTTGGATTTGATCCAATTATCAACACTTTTCTCAAGACCAAAATCTCGCAATTTACGGTCTAATAAAGTCCGTCCAGTATTTCTAGCACTGATTACTTTCTGTTTCTCTAATGCACGCTTAATTTGTGCACGACTCTTTGCGGTTTTTACTTTTCCAAGCCAATCATCTCTTGGATGAACTCCTTGGTCTGTGAGAATTTGTAAGGATTCCCCCGTAAACAACTGACGTTCACGTGGGACTCTTTTTTTTGTTGTTCCTACTGAAGACGGATTCACTAAAGCACCAATACAATGGTTGCCAAGTTCTGAATGAATCCCATAGGCAAAATCAAGAACTGTAGCACTTTTTGGAAATACTAACATATCACCTTTTGGACTATAGACCTGAACTTGATCAGACTGTACATAACTCATAACTTCCAACATGCGAACGTCTTTATCTCCAGCCATTTGATCAAGTTGATTAAGGTATATCCTGTAATAGTCAGCAAGTTCAGTCGGACTTCCTTGCCAATGAGCTATGATTCCATGTTGATTTTTTTTTAGCATTTCTTCAGAAACAATCTCAATACATGTTTGCTCACCTTCAATCCTTAACTCTGTTTGGATTCCTTCATAACCATTCCAGAGAGGGTTACTGATGTAATCTCTTATTTTCAGAGGGATTACATTGAAACTTGTATGTACTACTCCAAGTGATTTAAAACAGTCCAAGCTGTTTTTGACGACAATCCTGAATCCTTCCAATACATGATCTATAGGACCAATTTCCTGAATTCTTTTAGCAGGATGAACAAATAGTGGCTCGATTGTTTTATATGCTAAATTATGTTTTTCAAGAGTTTCCAGCAAAGAGATTCTCATAGCGTTTATTGATGAAATTCGTTCTTTTTTTAGTGCATCAATATCTAAGATTGTTTTATAATACCGCTTTGGATACAGCAACTTGAAACATAGTTCAGTGTGTTCTTGACAAATCTGTGTGAGTCCTAGTCGTTCGGCAATAGGTACGTATACATTTAGAGTCTCAAGACTTATTCTTCGTTGTTTGTAGCGTGGCATGGCCGCCATATCTTTCATGTTATCGAGTCTGTCAAACAGTTTGATCAACAAAGCCCTAACGTCCTGTGTCATGGCTTTCAACATTCTTTGATAGGTTGCGTCTAAGTTATCTCCAAATTCGTCATTTTTGCTTTCTGTATTTTTTATTTTAGTTAAGCCTCTGACAATATCCGCATACCAGGGGCCATATCGATTATTAATGTCTTTGTGTGTAATTGCTGTATCTTCAATGAGATCATGAAGAATGGAAGCTACAACTGTGGGAGCATCAAGTCCTGCTTGACAGATATAGTTTGCAACACGAAGAGGATGAATAATAA
>CAZOTX010000023.1:0-9413 GCA_964582835.1 uncultured Pseudomonadota bacterium
TCACATTTACGAAGAAAACGTATACCGACTAGTATTCTACTTCGCAGTAAAAGGAAATCCTGCCCTTTCAAGGAGGGTGGAATTGATCGAATCGATTATAAAGATGTTGAGTTGTTAAAAAATTATGTAACACAGGGGGGGAAGATTATTCCAAGCCGCATTTCTGGTGTATGTGCTACTAATCAGAGAAAGTTAAAAACCGCTATTCGACGTGCACGTAACCTGGCACTTCTTTCTCCAATGAAAGGTTATGTGCCACAACTAGTAAACGTTGAGAGAAAATTTTCTAGTTACACAAATGCCAAACCTTCTTAATAGGGATGTAGGTAAAATCCATAATTTAGAACAAACGAAAAGATAAAACAAAAGGAAATACAGTGAAGATGATACTAACTGAAGACGTACCTAATTTAGGGTCGTTAGGGGACACTATAGATGTGAAACCCGGTTATGGACGTAACTATCTCCTTCCAAAGGGGATTGCAATTTTGGCTACTGGAAGGGTCTCAAAAGAATTGCGGCACCGGATGAAGCATTTGGAAATGTTGCGAGAAGGAAAGATCAAACTTGCATTCGAACAAGCAGAAAAACTTAAAGCTGTAAAACTGGAAGTAGTACGAAAATCTGCCCCTGGAGGAAGATTGTTTGGTTCAGTCACTAACAGAGACTTGAAAGAATTGTTAAAAGAAAAAAAATTTGATATTGAACGCAAGTCTATACAATTAAATTCCCCTATTAGAAACGTTGGCCTACATGAATTTTCTGTGCGAGTTCATTCTGAAGTATCAGTAAACATGCAAGTTAGTGTGACTGGGGATTCAGTTGAGTCTGCTCTTGAAACAGTTGCTGTCGATTCACAAAAAGATCAAATTGATGATGAAATTAATGTTGACAGTGAAGAGCTTGAAAAACTTAAAGAACTTGAAACTGGCGCGTAATTTACGATTTTAAACTTCAAAGCTTAAGGTTCAGATCCACATCGGGCTTTTGGCACTTTAAATTATCAGTTGAGTACTGTCTCAGTCCCACTACCTTCAGTTCTTCGATTACCCTCTCCATACCGGGAGTATCAATGCTTTCTTCTGAAAAAAAATCTGAAAAAACCAGAATTTTTGAGCGCACAAATAAGGAGCGTTCTCAATCCGTTGATCTTGGAGAATTGCTACCACATGATAAGATGGCTGAGCAGGCAGTATTGGGGGCAATAATTATTCAGAACTCAATCCTGCTGCAAATATTAGATATCCTCACTGTAGACGACTTTTTTTCTCCGGCTAATCACTATATTTTTGCTGCCATGCAGGAAATGACTGCGCAGGAACCTCCTGTTCCCATAGACGAATTAACTCTCCTGAGTCATTTAAAATCTAAAAATCTACTCGATCAAATTGGTGGAATAGATTATTTGAATGAACTTTCACAGAGAACCCCTGTTGCGGAAAATGCGGAGTTTTACGCTCGTATCGTTCGAGATAAAGGACAACTTAGAGATATTATTTTAACTGCTCATGAAGTTGCAAAACGAGGGCAAGAGGAAGATGCGGAAAATATTTCTGAATTTATTGCAGAGGCAACCGATCGATTACAGTCTATCGATTCACGTACTCGACTTAAAAGTTATTCTCATCTCAAAGAAATTATTGCTACAAATTTTGAAGAATTGGAGAAAATTTCGGAGTCACCAGAAAATGTGACGGGAGTTCCAACTGGTTTTACTGAGTTGGATGATTTGACACGTGGTTTGCAAAAGGGAGATTTGATTATTCTAGCAGCTCGGCCTTCAATGGGTAAAACCGCACTTGCCATTAATATTGCACTTTATGCTTCAGCTCATGCTAATATCCCATCACTAATTTTTAGTTTGGAAATGCCGAAGGAACATATTGCCATGCGCTTGATTTGCAGCGAAGCCAAAGTAAATAACAAAAAATTGCTTGTTGGTGATCTTGAACAGGAGGATTGGGATAAACTTATGGAAGGTACTACTCGTATGATGGAAGCACCTTTGTTGATTGATGATAGGTCCGCAGTAACGCCGAACTATGTAAGAAAGGTGATTAGGCAGGCAAAAAAAGAGTTCCCCGCACTAGGACTTGTCATTGTTGATTATGTGCAGCTGATGCAGAGTAATATCCGCAATCCTTCTAGAGAGCAGGAGATTTCTGAAATCTCTCGAACTATGAAAGCTATGGCTAAAGAATTTTCTCTGCCGATGTTAGTTCTTTCTCAGTTAAATCGAGGGTTGGAAAGACGTACTGAAAAACGTCCAATGATGTCTGATTTGAGAGAGTCTGGTGCATTAGAACAGGATGCAGATCTAATTTTTTTTATTTATCGTGATGAGGTATACAACGAAGATACTGAGGACAAGGGTATTGCTGAAATTAGCATTGCAAAACACCGAAACGGTGAAATCGGTATGAAAAGACTGGCATTTATTGGGCAGTACACAAAATTTGCCAATTTGGCTTTGGGAGGAGGAAGCTCATCAACTTAGCAAGTAATTAAATAATAAAAATTAACTATAACAATCAATTTAGACTTACTTGATTAGGTTTTAAGAATAATGAAAATTTAGTATTTCAGGTTCTAAATAATGTTTGGTAATTCTCTTAAATGATGCAAAACTTAGAAGAACTTCAGGAATATGTCGACAGTTTAACGAAAGAATTGGTGTTGACAAGTCAGACTGTAGTTGCAGCTCCAGGATGCTTGCCAACTCCCTGTTTCCCCGATATTATTATGAAAGTATTGGGGTTTGTGACAGAGCATGAATGGAACGATCTTTCAGATCGAGCCAGAAATTACCTAAAATGGATTACTGTAAAAGCAGAATCCATTGATGAACTTGCTCCACGCCCTTTACATACAACAACGCGAGGGTTTGAGTTGTTGTCAATTGACAGAGATGGAAATAGCTTCGGTGAAATTGTAGAGCGATCACAGGAATTGGGTATACCTTCGGTCCTAGTCCGATTTGCTTCACTGATTGCTACTTTTCTTATGGTCCGTCTCCTCCGTCAACAAATGGAACGAGATCGAGAAGTCATGCCCTCGCTGACATTTTCTCAAAACGTTGATACGAATTATCTAAATTATCCTCGCACTCTAAAAACTTTATTAAAGTTGTTTCCAGAGTATCAGCAGATGTTTTATTTTGAAATCAACGAAGAGGTTACCGAAGATTACTTAACTACCATTCGCGCACTTGCTGAAGACCTAGGTATTCGCTTAGCTCTTGATGATACAAACAAAATGAATATTAACGTACACAAACAATTATTGGATCTTGCGGACTGGATCAAGATTGATTTTGAAGCTACTGCAAACTTAGAGAAACAGCTGTCATTAGGTTACGGAGATAGTATTATTTTGCATTTTGAAGAATATGCACATGGTGCTAGATCACCTGTTATTGTTTTTGAAGGTCTTTCAGAAACTTCCCCATTAAAAGAATTTCTTGAACAAAGATGGAAATTAATCAATACGGTGCTTTATTTTCAAAGTAGGGAGAGAACTCCAGTTCCACCATGGAATAAATATTTTGGTTTGATTCAGGATTATCATGATGACAAATACGGCCTCTTTTACAAGGGTTTGATTGATGTATAATAGTCAGCAATTTGAAATTAAATTGAGGCACATTTTTTTGTTTATGATGGTATATTTTACTACGATCTTTTTCACTGGATGCAATTCTTCTGAATCACCAACTCAAAACAGTGCGGGTCCATCAATCGTAATAGGAACTGTGTTTGAATCGCCACTTGAATTTGACGCAGGAGAAAATCCAATTGGAATTACCTTTGCTGATTTCAATGATGACAATAAAACAGATTATATTGTGGCTAGTTCTCGGAAGCAAAACGGAATTTCAACAACTTTAGACGGTACTTTAACCCTTTTTAAAAAAAACTCGTCGTCTAGTAGCCAATTCCCTTTTATTTCCAGTACCATCACACCTATTACTGCGGAGTGGAGGCAGGATGTGATTTCTGCAGATTTCACTGGTGACAATAAAACTGATTTAGTAGTTACTCAGACTGGCGAAGAAAAAATTAAATTATTACGTAATGATGGCAGTGCAAATTTTACGGATAACGGTAGTACCATTGTTGGAGAAATACCGATAAAACTGATCTACGGAGATTGGAACAGTGACAATCAAACTGATTTGGCGGTTGTAAATCGAGATAACAACAGTGTCTCAGTCCTACAAAACAGTAGTAGTGTTTTTTTGGTTACTCAAACTCTATCTTTAAGTGCTAGTCCAATTCAGATTGCAGGTGAAGATTGGGATAGTGACAATGATACCGATCTGGCTGTTTTAGTGAGAGACAATAACCTGGTTCAAATCTGGCTCAATGATGGTACTGGAAATTTTATCAAGCAAACAAACTCATACACAGTTGGAGGATTGCCAATCGGTATGATTTCCGGAGACTGGAATTGTGATGGAAAAAAAGATTTGGCAGTGAGTAATTCTGGAGATAACACCCTTTCCTTGATTTATGGTAAGGGAAATGGAGATTTTGATACACCTGTCACAATCAGTTCAGGACGAGGTCCTGGGGCATTGGCTGCAGCAGATTTTGACAATGATAGTAAAATGGATTTTGTGGTTGGACATCATTTTCTTGTCAGCACTACTGGAGTTTCTCACCTCACTGGTGATTTCTCATTAACGCTCAGCGACACGTCTTCCAGCACCGGTTATGGTTCTCCAACATCCTTAGCGGCGACCATTGTGAAAGATGGTTCTTTTCCTGCTGAAATTGTAATTTCAGATGTTAATGATGATACAAAACTTGACATTTTAATTACACTTCCTGTCAGTAAAAAATTATCTGTACTATCTGGAAAACTTTATTACGGCAATCTCTCTTGTCCATGAAACTCTAATAATCGGATTGATTGGAAACAATTGCATAAATATATACTTAACGATTTTTTACCAAAAAGTGCTTAAAATTTTTGTTCCTTTTAGAATGAAGTTTGTGTATTGTTAGGAATTAAAAAAATAAAAAAATGTTTTTTCCTAAAATTATAATTTAATTCATTAAAATACCCATTAAATACAAAAAAATTTCACCAAGACAAAAATGCTGATCGTAGGTATATGGGCAGCCTTGTTGCTTTATATTATCAGTTGGATCTCAGGTTTTTTTTCTTCAAACCTTGTACATCCCTCTGGTTCTAAGTTTCAAGTTTGGATGGATGTCGTAGGTATGCGTACAGCCTGGTTAATCCATACCATAACTTTATTTGGTTTATTATGGACGAAAGCAATATGGCCCGCAACTTTTGTTACTGATATTCTTAGTGTAGCTGCATGGGGTAGTATGGTGGGAGTACAGGCTTTCCCTGAGCGTCTGCCAAGCCTGTTTAATACGTCCATTATTCGTTTTTTTGTGATCCTGTTGCTTGGTCTATCTCTCATAATTTCTAAACAACAAATCACTGCAGGTATGATGGTTTCAGAGCAAACCTGGTTTTATCATGGATTGCTTGGATCTCATATTATTATTCTTCTGGCAGGAGATATAATGTTGGGAATTGCATGTGTGGCCAGCATTGTTTTTCTGTATCAGGAGCATCATCTTAAAACTAAACACATGTCGTCATTAAAGATTCGTTTCCCTGCGCTTGGTACTCTGGATAGACTAAGTTGGCAGGGAACTTTGTGGGGATTTTTTGCATTGAGCATTGGCATCATGTTGGGAATATTAATTAATTCAGATGATAATTCTAGTTTAGCCAACTTACGTTTTGGCTCATCAATTAGTGCCTGGTGTGTATTTGCTATACTGCTACTTTTTCGCCAGCTTCAAGCAGTTCGTTCTCGTTGGTTCACAATTTGGTGTGTCGTAGGATTTGTTTTGGCACTTACTTCATTAATTGTGGAAATGTTCAGATTGGGAATCTGATAGTAAATTTTAATTTTGTTATTATATTTTTAGAAACGATAAGAAATAAATAATAAATCAAAGGTGATGAAAGAGATTCTTTACGAAAAATTTTTGTTAGATAACAAAAAGGATATAGAGTTGGTTAAAAATGCAGTGAAAAATAATATAGGTGTGTCCCTTCCTTTTGTAAAGAATATTGCAAAGCACATAGTAACTCCTCACAACAATCAAACCCGTTCATTAGTTTTGTTGCAAAGTGCAAGACTCTTTAAAAATTTGGATGACGACCTAATAGACATCGGTAGTACTTTGGAATATTTACAAACTGCTTCAGCGTTACATAGAAACATTCATGAACCTGAAAAAGCGAGAAGGAACCTACTTCAAGTACAAAATTTTTGGGGTACTGAAGCAGGTATTTTGCTGGGTGATTATCTGCTTTCCATCTCTTTTCAAATTTTGGTAAGAGTGGGGAATCTGGACGTGCTGGAATGTGTGTCTAAGGCTACACAAAACATTGCACGTGGCCAGGTTCTTGAAGTTTCTGAACCACCACTTACTGCGAGTCCCAAACACTGGCGCAAAGTTACACAAGACAAAATAGCTGGATTATTTGGTGCTGGAGCAAAAAGTGCTGCTTTTTGGGGTAATTCTTCTGAAACAACTGCTTCAACTTTGTTTGATTTTGGTCTGCATGTTGGAATGGCTTCGCAGTTAAAAAATGAGTTGAAGGCAGTTGAAGATAAAAATCTTTTTTTGAAAAATTTAAAAGAACAGAATTTGTGGTCACCGCTTTGTTTTTTTCTCCACGATTGTATTCCGTCAGACATTTGCAGGGAAATGTCTGATAAATTATTGAAAAAAGTTGATGTTCTTGAAATATTTAAAGAGCTTGATATTCTGTTCAAAAAATATGATGTGAAAGAAAAAATTTATACGGAAGCAGAGGTTGAATTGCAAGAAGCAAAAGAATGTTTCGAAAGGCTGGATCTTGATTTTGAACCACTTAAGCCATTAACTCAATATTCTGTGATTTGATATGACGGAATCACTTTTAATTAAAATAGAAGATTCAGTTGCTGAAATAAAATTGAATCGGCCTGATCGGGCAAATGCCCTTGATGAAAAATTATGGTTAGCACTCGGGGATTGTTTTAGTGAGTTAAGCGAAAACAACGCAGTGAGGGTTTGTATTTTATGTGGTGCTGGTAGTCATTTTACTTCTGGAATTGACTTCGAATTTTTACAGTCTATTGGCCAGGAAATTGACAAATATGATTGTGAAGGACGAAAGCGTGATTATTTGCGACGTAAAATATTAAAATTGCAAGAGGCTTTTACTCAAATAGAACAATGCAGTAAGCCTGTTATTGCAGCAGTTCACGGAGCTTGTATTGGAGGTGGTGTAGATTTGATAAGTGCTTGTGATATGCGTTATTCAACTTCAAACTCTGTTTTCCAAATCAAAGAAATTGATTTGGGGCTTACCGCAGATGTTGGAACTTTGCAACGTCTACCTCACCTAATTCCACAGGGGATTGTAAGGGAATTGGCATACACTGCACGTAAGTTTTCTGGCAAAGAAGCCCATGCTTTAGGTTTAGTAAACGTTTGCTATGATGACCAAAAAACATTGATTTCTGCTGTCAAAAAAATTGCTAGGCAAATTGCGTCAAAACCGCCATTAACCTTGCGTGGAGTTAAGGAAATGCTACTGCATTCCCGAGATCATTCTGTCGCAGATGGCTTGAAGTATGTGGCAACATGGAACTCAGCTATGCTTCTTTCAACTGATTTGGAAGAATCAGTAAAGTCTATGATGGAAAAAAGGCCTCCAGAATTCATGGATTGATACCGGAAAACTTCTTAAATTTTTTACACCATGATTCCCCGCCTCAGTAATTTAGAAAGTAAACCTGCATTTGTAAAAACTTTTCTTACTATTTTACGGGACAGTGAATTTTTAGGAGACATTCAGGACGATAAAGGAACACGTATCGTAACTGCAACAGACAATAGCATTTATCAGGTATTACCTCAGGCTGTTGTTTTTCCTAAAAACTCTAAGGATATTCAGACTGTTCTGAGAATTGCGAATCAGGACCGGTTTAGTAAAAGGATAAAAATCACTGTCCGCGGTGGAGGTACAGGTACCAACGGACAGTCACTGACAGAAGGTATAGTATTGGATTGTTCACGTTACATGAATCGCATTTTTGAAACGAATGTTAAGGAAGGTTGGGTCATTGTTGAGCCAGGGGTAGTGTTGGGGCAACTGAACGAACATCTTGCTCCTCAGAAAGTTTTTTTTGCACCAGATTTATCTCCAAGTAGTAGAGCAACTTTGGGTGGAATGGTCAATACTGATGCTTGTGGAAAAGGTTCCCGTATTTATGGACGTACCAGTGATCATATTTTAGAGTTAACCTGTGTTCTCTCCAATGGAGAAATTTTGGAATCGATACCACTTAATCGAAAAGAACTTTGTGAAAACAAGAAAAAATCAGGAATTTCTGGAAACATTTTTAAGATTGTAGATCAAATTGTTTCAGAAAAAGCGAAACTCATTAAAGCAATATTTCCTAAAATGAGTCGCTTTATGACAGGATATAACTTGGCTAAAGTTTATGGGAATTCTACAAAAAGATTCAATCTTAATTATTTGCTTTCTGGTTCTGAAGGAACTTTGGCTGTGGTCAGTAGGGCAAAACTCCGTTTGACTCCGTTGCCGAAGAAAAAAAGTTTATTGGTCATCAAATACGAATCTTTTGATGACGCACTACGTGATGCCGAAGAATTGGTCAAGTCAAATCCGACTGCGATAGAAACGATTGATGAAAAAATATTGAATTTAGCGAAAGAAGATCAAATATATTTCAAAATAAAAGATTTCATCGCAGACGAAAAAGGAATGTCCGGAATAAAAAAACGTCCAACACGAACAATTAACCTGCTTGAATTTTGTGGTAGTAGTAAAAATAACTTGGAAAAACAGGTTGCAGGAATTTGCAAAATCATTGAAACAAAGAAAAATAAATCTGGTGAGGCAACGGGTTTTTACAAGACTTTTGATCCACAGGAAATTAAAGATTTATGGGATTTACGTAAAAAAGGGGTTGGTCTCTTAGGAAATACAAAAGGAGAGAAGAAGCCACTTCCGTTCATAGAAGATACTGCGGTTCCGCCGGAAAAATTATCTGATTACATTAGAGAGTTCCGTAAATTACTGGAATCTTATGGCTTGGAGTATGCCATGTTCGGTCATGTAGATGTTGGTTGCCTGCATGTGCGTCCAGCTTTGGATTTGAAGAATCCTGAAGAAGAAAGTTGGATAAGAGAACTTTCTGATAAAGTAGTTAAACTTGTAAAAAAATATGACGGAGTAATGTGGGGCGAACACGGAAGAGGCTTCCGTAGTGAATACACAGAAGAATTTTTTGGTGAAGAACTTCATAAGGAATTGCGCCGCATCAAGGAAGCATTTGATCCAAATAATCGGCTTAA
>CAZOTX010000024.1:0-2615 GCA_964582835.1 uncultured Pseudomonadota bacterium
TCTTTCAATTCTTTGCTGTATTTTTTAGTACCCATTCAGTATCTCCTGTTGATTAAAAACATGATTTAAAATTCTATTTCATTAATGGGTATCACAGCAAAATAGTCATAGTAACCTTAACAATATCATTCAAATGATTCCCTCCCGACATTCAAAATTTACAACGAGTCTCAATTGCAAATGAATTAGACATAATACCTAAGATAATTTAATTATTAGTGAATTACGCACTGACAAAGGATTGATTATGTGATATTAAGTGACATATTATACAAGAAAATAGATTTAAAGCAAAATATCCTAACTTTAAACTAAAAAAATTTTCACCACAAAACAGTTAGAAAATACTCTACAAAAAATTGTTTGCAAATGTTGGGAAATAGTATAGATATAATTTCTGACTCTCACTATTATTTACATTTTGTAAGTTTGAGGAATTATTGACGGGTAGCTAGATAGATTAGAAATATAAAATGATTATTTTATATATAATTTAGTTAATCATTGTGACAAACATTCCAATTTAAAAATGGAGATTGAGTTGGTCCCCAAGCAAAAACCCAAAGTTTCAAACAAACGTGTTTTTGTTGTAGGTTCTGGAGCAGCGGGTTTGATGTCTGCACTATCATGTTCCCAATTTGTGCCAGTGACTTTATTAACTGATGGGAAGTTAGGACACTCGAATAGTATGATGGCACAAGGAGGAATTCAAGTTCCAAAAGACACTGTTGAAGATAGATCGGCAATGGTTAATGATATGCTGAAATCCGCCCGAGGATTAGCCTCAAGAGAGAGAATCATAAGCTTTGTAGATCATATTCACGAGGCTATAAGCTACTTATTGGAACTGGGTGTGGAATTTGACCATGACGAAAATGGAGATCTTCTACGTCGAATGGCTGGAGGACTTTCAGGACCAAGGATCTTATCTTCAAAGGATAAGATTGGTCCTTCGGTAATGAAAGCACTAAGAAAAAGAGTGATATCATCTAAAAACATAGAAGTTTGTCAGAAGTGTCGAGTAGAAAATCTCGAGATAATCAAAAATGCTGGTAACAATTGTTTTCAGATTAGTTTGAAATTATTAAACGGTAATTCCCGGAACAAAATTAGTAACAACAGATTGGAAAAGATAAAAACAACAACTGTTATTTGTGCTTCTGGAGGAAAAACATTTACATATGCAAATAATTTAGGAAAACGTACCACTAATCCATATAATACAAATCATAAGATTTATGAATTGCTTGAGAAAATTGGAATTGAAGAGTGCAATAAAGATTTATATCAATTTCAGCCGTTCGGAATCATAATGCCATACAAAGGTCGTGGAAAAAATATTCCTGAGACTATTACTAATTTTTCTGTTCAGATTCAGGATAGAAAAGGTATGAAAGTATGCAATACTAAACAAGACCGTCTTGAAATGGTCTCCTCTATAAATAAAGCCTATGAAGAAGGAAGAGCTTTTGAATTTGAAGAAGGCGAATGGGGGTTCAAGTTAGTTATGAAGAAAGAAGAAAAAGAATTAATCATATCTTCATTTCCAAAACTGAGAAACATTCTGTCTAATGATTTCGAAGGGATATTTGTGCAACCGGTACTTCACTATTATTTAGGAGGCTTTGAGGTGAATTGTGACGGTGAAAGTAAGATTGATGGGTTATTTTTAGCTGGAGAAATTACATCTGGTTTACATGGAGCAAATCGCTTAATGGGAACGGGTCTCCTTGAGTCTTTGGTTGGAGGCATGATTGCTGGGAAAAGAGCCGCTGACCATGTAATCATTAAAAACTCATGAAAGGGAATTCCCTTTGTATTATGACTTTAGAAATTACAGATTCGTTTGCAAAAAAATAGATAAAACAATCCTTTAAAAATTTAATCTTTTTGCATCCATTTCGTAGTGTGGTTTTTTTTACAAAACCTCTAAAGTTCATATTATTTAATGAAATTTCATGGTCTTAATTGAGGATCTAAGAGATATTTGCTAAGGTATTCATTGTATACCAAGCATTCCATACCATAGATACTATCACTTAACTAACTTTTAATTAAAATTCCACCAAATCCAAAAATTTCTTAATTTAGAAAATATTTGAGTGATGTTCCAGATAATTTTTCCGGATACTATCAATCCATAGACCAGAAAGAAAATCTGTTGTTCATTTTCAAAAAATGATTGAAAAATCAAAAACAGGAATAACACATAAACAATGAGATCTGGTTTAGGAATCTCTGCATCAAGAAGATGAGATTTCATGGACTTTAGGATAAGATCGGCCGAGTAAACATTTATCACTAGAAAGGTAACATACCAACTAATTTGATAAAAAATACATAGAGAGAGTAGTATAGATCCAGTAAAAAGGTAATGGATGAAGGAATTAGGTATGTGTTGCAAACGCTTTATACTTCCAGCAACTGTATAAATAACACCAATAAACAATCCCAAAATCAAAATGGAATAGACTGGCAAGTCCATCACGGTGTATTCCAACCAAAATTTTTTACCTTGAGATGTCATAAAACTAAGAAGTATTATGAGAACAAGAACAATCCCTTCCAATGATCCTATTTTTCCAAAATATAATTCCTTTTTTATACTCTGATCC
>CAZOTX010000024.1:2648-7841 GCA_964582835.1 uncultured Pseudomonadota bacterium
TCGTAAAAAAAGATAAAGAATTATGGATCCGTTGAAGACATCACTGTAATGGTCCAAAATTTCACCAAGAGGAGATCCAGTTCCCGTTATTTTTGCCTGTAGTCCATCAAAATGATCAAAAAAAACATAGATGATTATGGAAAAAATAGTGATAATGATATTCTTATTGTCGGGAATTTCGATGCCAATGAAATATAAAAAACAAGACCATATTACAATGATTGACAATAAAGTTAAGTAGTTGGCAGGAATACCATAAGGAATAATGCGATGCAGTACTGAGAAGACATTTTTCTTTAAGAATGGCAATAGGATAGACTCATCCAAACACCTATATTTATAGGGACGCATTAACAAACATAATTAAATTGAACCAATTAAAAAAAATCAGATCAGTTTTTCAAGAAGTACTAAGATTTTTCACGATCTTTGTCTTAGTTTTTGAAATATTCAGGGTCTCTATTTATTTTTCATATCCGGATTTATTTAATAATCTAAATCTTTTAAATTTTGCAGAGAGTCTTTTTTTGGGGTTACGTTTTGATCTCTCCTCAATTTCTATAATTCTTTTCATACCAATTATTCTTCTTATTTTTCCACTCCGTATAACAGGGAACTTGTTTTTTCGAAGGTTTATTGCAAGCGTGATTTACTTGGAGTTGGTTGCAATGATCATTTTCCTGACTTCTGACTACCTATATTTCAGTTTTGTCAAAAGGCATATTACAAATGAATTATTATTCCTCCTCAATGATTCAGAATATTTGATGACAGAGGTATCTGTCAAGCTTTTGCCTGTCGTTATCCTAATAGCATTAACAGCTTTAGCTTATCCACTATTTATCAAAGTGACATGTTCAAAAAAAATTAAAGTTCAACGTTCGTTCTTGAGTTTTATTTTGATTATGTTTGTACTAATTGTAGTAGGCAGAGGAGGATTTCAGAGGAAACCAATTGCTGTTATAGACGCATACCAGTATGGTTCTGCTAGTCAGGGACACCTAATTCTCAACGGTATATTTACAGCATCCCACTTCAGTATATCCAGTAAGTTCATTGAACGGCAAGCGGGAGAAGAAAAACTCTATCTTGAAACTCTAAACTTGCCAGTATCAAATACCCCAGATTACCCTCTTGAAAGAATCAATTTAGGAGCATCTAGAAGTCCTGAAAAAAATTTAGTAATAATAATGATTGAAAGTCTATCTGTAAAATATATTGATTATCTATCAGGACAGAACTATAAAGTTACGCCAAACATTGACAGACTTGCTCAGAATGGATTGGTATTTGAAAATTTTTTTGCAAATGGACAAAGAAGTGTGGATGGAGCACAATCAATTCTCACTGGAATTCCTCCACTTCCCGGCATGCCAGACATTACATCTTTATCAGCGAATTATTCTAGTCTTGGTAAATTAGCAAATGAGAATCAATACCGTACAATTTTCTTGACTACCACCTTGAGGGAGTCGTTCTCATTAGATCTAATTGCCGGAGCCGCAGGATTTGATGAGTATCATGGGCTGGAAGATTATCCGATATTACTGAATTACGTCGATGCCGAGGATCGCACTTTGGGTTGGGATTATGAAGCTTTTATGTATTTGATAGAACAGCTCAAAGGTGAAAAGTCAAACTATCTTGCTTTCGTCAATGCTAGTTCAGACCACACTCCATTTGCAAAAATGCATGCACCCTTTGACCAATACGAGCATGGAACAGATACTGAAGGAGGTTACCTGAACATGTTACACTACACTGATTGGGCTTTGGGAGAATTCATAAATGAATTTAGCAAACGTATGGATTTTGAGGAAACGATTTTCATCATCACCGCGGACCATGCTCTTCCTCATTTTCAGGGGGCAGACCCATATGGTAAGTTTAGGATCCCCTTGATAATATATAATCCAAAATATATTAACCCTAGTAAATCTTCAATGTTTTCCTCACAGATTGATCTTTTCCCCACCTTGGTAAAACTCCTTGATTTTCAAGGGAAATACAGTGCTATCGGGAAGAATATTTTTAAAAATGGAAACAACTATGCCGTTGTGAAGGATGGTGCTCTTCTTGAAATTTTTTCTAGTAAGGGGGTTTTGACACATAGCCTAAAAAATGTACTTGATTTCCAACCAGTAAATACCCAGTCTGATGAATTTCTCAAAACTCAGCTGGCATCAAAGGCTATAGCTTTTGATCATCTCACTTATCTTTTATTGACTCAAAACCGTTGGATAAGTCCTTAAACATTTTTTTGTAAGTAAAACATTATTGAAATTGGTCTTCTTTTAATTGTTTAAATATAATCTCAATGAAAAGTAAGTCAAAAGATAGAATTGCCTATTTACTGTTATCACCAGCATTAATTCTTATGCTGATTAGTGGGGTAATTCCAATGTTCATGATTCTTTTTTTCTCAGTTCATGATTCGTTTTTTGGGAATAATTTTTTCTGGGTGGGCTTGAATTGGTTTCGACAAGTATTGACTTCTTCAGATTATTATGGAGCTTTTTTTCGGAGCCTTGGATTCTCAGTTCTAATTTTATCAATAGAAATTCCCTTGGGTATTTATATTGCTCTTCGGCTTCCACAAAAAGGTTTTTTGTCAAATATTTTTATTGTGTTAATCTCTTTACCACTTCTGATGCCGTCAATTGTTGTAGGGCATATTTGGAAATTTTTAACATTACCTAGAATTGGTTTATTAAGTTCAGGTGTTGATTTTTTGGGAGGGACTTATGACATGAACAACCCCATAATAGTCTGGATAACATTAACTTTAATGGATAGTTGGCACTGGACTAGCCTTGTCATTCTTCTTTGTTTTGCAGGATTAAAAAACATTCCTGCAGCACATTATCAGGCTGCATTAGTTGATGGAGCAAAGGGTTGGTCAGTTTTTAAACATGTTCAGCTTCCAAAATTAAAATTAGTTTTATTAATCGCTATTTTATTACGATTTATGGATAGTTTTATTATCTTCACAGAGGCGTATGTTTTAACTCGAGGTGGCCCAGGAGTAAGTACTACTTTTTTGTCACATGAACTTGTCCAAACTGCAACCATTCAGTTTGATCTTGGAGAAGCTGGAGCAATGTCTGTTATTTATTCTTTGGTCGTGTTGTGCGTTTCATGGGTGTTTTTCTTTCTAATTGTTAAGAAGAATAATGATCAGTAAAAAAAAGATATTTGTAGCACCAATAATTTATATTATTTTCATATTGATACCTATTTATTGGTTATTGATAATGAGTTTTAAGACAAATGCTGAAATTGGTGGATCGATAACACTGTATCCCCACGAGCCCACACTTAACAATTATCTTTTTATCCTACTAGATAAGAGTTGGTATATGGGTTACATTAATTCTATTATTTACGTAATGATCAACGTCAGTCTTTCTTTAATTGTTGCATTTCCGGCTGCTTATTCATTTTCTAGATATACTTTTTTTGCAGATAGAGTACTTTTTTTTGGTTTCCTCACATTCAGAATGATGGCACCAGCTATTATGTTGATACCTATGGTTCAAATATTTTCTATCTTAGAATTAATTGATACACACATTGCGGTAGCATTAGCACATTGTTTTTTTAATATTCCAATTGCAATATGGATTCTAGAGGGATTCATTTCATCTGTTCCAAAAGAGATTGATGAAATGTCAAAAATTGATGGTCATGATTTTATTAAATATTTTTTTAAAATACTACTTCCACAAATTTTACCGGGGATTGTTGTTACAGCATTTTTCTGTTTTTTATTTTCTTGGGTAGAAATTTTATTGTCTAATGCTCTAACAGTAGTATATGCAAAGCCAATTAGCGCAATAATGACAAGAGTTGCTAGTGTTTTTGTAGCCAATATATCTATTCTATCTGCAGCAGGGATTTTGACATTAATACCCGGTGTTATTTTTGTGATCTTTGTTAAAAAAAATCTCGCTAGGGGTTTTTCTATGGGAAGGATCGATTAATGATTTTTAGTGGTTCCTTTTCTACCTGTCAAAAAGACGTTGTTTTATCCCCACCACAAGTGATGGATTATTCACGTTTAATTTTTCAAAAAATAGGATTTTAGTATTTTTAAATTGATCAGAAATGCTTTTTGCATAAACTATCCACCATAAGAAACACATATTGTATCCTCCTATCAAAACATAAGGTTCAAAAAAAGAAGGAATTAATCCACAGCACAAAAAAGCTCTGTTTATTTTATCAGAAGTTTTTATTGATGTATAAATCAAAAATATATAAATTAAAGAAAAAAATAATCCTCCCCGTATTGAATGGAAGAAAAATGTATTATGTAATTCAAATAATTGTCCATTTTTAATACGTATTTTTCCTGCTGTATCAAAATCTCTACCAAATATTTTATCTTTAAATAACCTTAACCCAATTACTATTTGTTGAAGTCTATATCCCGAAAAAAAATCAATTTTACTAAAAAAAGGAATTTCGAAAATCCATCCTTCTAAATTATGTTGATATCCTTCAATTTTTTTGAATTTAAATTCAAGGGGCATATATATCAATGATGCTAGTGTTTTTGGATAAACGATATGGAACGTTTTGTTATCTTCACTTACCGCTATTACATCTTCATTTGATATATTGATAAAAGAATCTAAACGCAAGTATTCACCCCGCCACATAAAATCACCGCCTCCATCAGCCATAACATGACCACCAAGACCATGAGCCGCATCTGCACATTTAATAATACATGAAAGTTGTGGATATCCAATCCTTGTCTTTTTTCTTGTAGTACATGTAGAACCAGGTCTTGTTCCTGTCTTAACAATATCAGCCCCTTCAAGAATAATTTGTTCAACTGCTTCTGGTCTACATTCATATTTGCTTATTACCTTTGCCTTTATATCATCCACTTCTGTATCACTCACTTCTGTAACAACCAACATCAAATATCCATCGCTTCTAATCGATCTGTGTTTTCTTCCTATTACCACCATAGGCGTTTTGACCAAAACATAGAGACCTTCACGGAGGAGAAGGTGATCTATCCTTACCTTCCCATTATTAACAGCCTTACCCATTTGTTGGATGTCACGGAATATTTCATCAGCATGAAAATCTTCTATTGAAGATTCAGGTTTGTCTATACCGAGTTTATCCCACCAGGGAATCAAATCCACTTTTGCCTTTTCAATTTTAGTCTTTTCA
>CAZOTX010000024.1:7941-9347 GCA_964582835.1 uncultured Pseudomonadota bacterium
CTTTTCAATTTTAGTCTTTTCAGTTCTTTTCTTTTCCTTTTTTTCGATGCAGTCTCTATACGCGGGATTAGTGCGGACAATTTCACCGCAAACATCTAATCCAGGGAAATTGTCAAAGGGATTAAGATCAGATAAAATATGATTTAATTGGCTTTTATCATGGAAGAAAAGATACTGTCTATCTGAATTCATATTCAAAATTCGAGTTGGTTTAATGAAATTATAGGAAACCGTTACTATTAATATTAGAAGCAACTGGTAATATTTCTTTTTTATTGTAAATAATATTAAACATCCCACAATTGTTGTAAGTAATCCAGCTCGTCCACCAGAAATTAACTGCGCATAATATATAATTGCAATAAAAGCAAAGGGTATATTTTTTTTAACTGAATAAAGAATAATAAATGCAAGTCCAATAGACCAATTTGTAGAAATTATACCAAAAGTAAATGTCCTAATATCATATTTAAAGTAACTGGGATAATAAGAACAAAAAATATAAAAGGCTGAAAATAATGCAATTACGATTATAGATTTATTAAAATATTTTTCTAAATAATCTTCTTTTAAATATATAATAAAAAAAATCGCTGTAGATATTAAATAAAGAAATTTAATATTTCCTTCAAATGAAGTATTTAACAATATATTTAATTGAAATATTGAAATTAGTACTATTAAAGAAATAAAATATATAATTTTTTTATAACTATGTTTATATAACATTAAAAACGCTGCTAATAATACGAAAACGCTTTGTTTAAATATATTTATATGGAAAAAATCGATATTCCCAACTGAAGGAATTTTGTAAATCAATGAAAAGGACAAATAAATTGCTATCAGGAATTGAATTACCCGATCACTTGATAAGACTGGATTCCCATTAGGAAAAATATTCATTGAAAATAAATTTCTATTAGACATTTAAGTTTGTCCTAAATTGAGCAATTCTGGAAAAGGAGTAGAATTTCAAGATAATCATTGTGACCCAGATTGGGGGAGACGAGGGGGCTCCAATACACTAATTTCGTCTCCAGTCTATTCTCCCACAAATAATTGAAATATATATAATATATAATTGACTCAGGGGTATTTGATGAATTTTGTGAGATACGTAAAAAGTCTCACAGTCTAGACCTTTTGTAATAAAGTTCAAGCCTTTTCCAGATAGTCTTTATTTCGGATTGTTAGAATTAGAAACAGTTAAAAGCAAAGCTAGTTTCATCTATTGGTCTCAAAATCCAGATAACACCACTTTTTAAAGGAATCAATTTTAATTGTATCTTCAAAAAGATTGAATAATAAAAAAGATGCCTATAATAAGCTCTTTTTTGAAGAAAAAATTTGGCAGTAATTTGGCAATAAAGACAAGACCTATACCCCTTTTTGGGGCATATTGG
>CAZOTX010000025.1:0-9301 GCA_964582835.1 uncultured Pseudomonadota bacterium
GCCAATAAAAAACCAATAATTTAATAGTTCTCAGAATAGCTAAGTACAGAGGTTAAATTTTTTGTAGTTACAATGCTATGGATAATGATCCTTGGGAGCCAATTGACCTAGGTCATCATTCACAGGAAATACAAACCCTGACTGATGACAAACTGATTAAAGTTGAATGGGAAAGTATGATGGGAGAATCAAAATTGCTCAATTTAGATGGAGCTGATGTCTAAGGATATGATATATGGATCTGGTGGAAGGTATTGAAAAATAGCATTCGTTAATCATAGCAAAGTGTAAATCGATCAATAAAGAGAGCTCAGGTCATGCGTATTACTTCTGAACAACAGTTGAGGAAAATTTATAAGCAGCCCAAAGGAAGAGCGGTTACAAAACAGCCAGATCACTTGGATCAACATACCCTAAGCTTTTTAAATTTATCACCATTCTGCATCGTAGCAACTTATGGGAAAGATGGTTTAGCGGATGCGACACCACGTGGTGGTAGGCCGGGATTTGTCCAGTGTCCAAATGATAAAACATTACTAATTCCTGATTGGCCAGGCAATAATCGCATTGATAGTCTTGAAAATATTCTTTGCAATCAGGGTATTGGCCTCGTTTTTCTAATTCCTGGAATTAAAGAAACTCTCAGAGTAAACGGTCTTGCTGGAATTATAAATGACACTGAACTCCAAAATCGTTTTTTGTAACAAGATTGTTTACCTATATCAGTGATTAAAGTTGATATCCATGAAGTCTATCTACACTGCAGCAAGGCATTGATTCGATCAGAACTTTGGGATGTCGATAGCATTCAACCACGCTCAGTATTACCAAGTATGGGGCAAATGCTTAAGGATCAAACTGGCGATCCCGGAACTATTGAAACCCAGCAGGAAATGGAAGCAAGATATTCTAAGATGTTGTACTGATAGCGATGAAGTCGTTCAAAGAAGACCTTCCTTTCAGCGTAACTCCTTATCTTTTCATTCGTCCCCCATCCCCAATTCTAGGTTTATGTTTTGTATATGAAGAGGATTTTGAGGTATTTTTTTCCTGGTCACCTATAACAGGCCTTTCGCAGGCGCATAAACACCGATGAAAATTAGGCTAGCGCTAAGTTTGAATGGTTGTATTAGCATGAAGTTGGAGTTTTTCTGATTCTTCAAATCTTCCGATCCGAGAGCCCAAAACCTTAAATTTATCGCTAAGGCCTTTATATAAATTCATTTTTTCATTTTCATCTTGAACAAGATTTTTATAATAATGTAAGTTAGTTTTTTACTTAATTCTTTTCATAAAGAGGAAAAATGAGAAAAATAGTTTTTTTGATGTTGCTGGTATGTTTATCATTTGAGGGTGTTCTTTATTCAAAGGAGAAGTTAGTAATCTCAACTTGGGGTTATAATGGTGATTTATTAAAAAAATATATATATGATCCATTTGAAGAAAAATATGGGGTAGAAATTGTAGTTGAAACTGGAAATAATGCCGCCAGACTCAACAAACTTAAACTTAGAAAGGGTAAAGGAATAGATCTGATTTATCTTGCTAGTTCTTATACGATGGATGCTATTGAGTTAGGTTTGTTTGAAAAAATAAATAGAAAGAATTTAACAAATCTATCTGAAATATATCCAGTTGCAAGATCTCCATTTGGAGCAGATTACGGGCCAGCTTATACGGTGATGAGAGTAGGCATCATCTATGATACAGCACAAATCAAGAATCCTATTAATTCATGGAATGATCTTTGGCGCACGGATCTTAGAAGTAAGGTTTCAGTTCCAAACATAACTACTACTGCCGGTCCAACCATTGTACTCACAGCAGGAAGACATAAAAATGTTGATGCATTTAATCAACCAAGTGTTGCATTTAACGCATTGAAAGATCTGAAAAATAATATACTTAAAACTTATAATCGATCATCAAACTTGGCGAATATGTTTGCCCAAGGAGAAATCGCAGCAGGTGTTGCAATGAATTTTGTTATGCCAAGGATTAAAAAAGCACTTCCTAGTGCAGTATGGGTAGATCCTAAAGAAGGTTCCTTCGTAAATATTAACACAATTAATGTTGTAAAAGGATCTCCCAAAAAAGAATTAGCAGAAAAATATATTAATTTTGTTCTTAGCAAAAAAATACAGGAAGATATTGCATTGGTTAAAGTTGACTCCCCAGTGAATATGAAAGTAATCTTGGATCATGATCAAGCCGAAGGATTGACATATGGTGGTGAGTTGATCGATAGTTTTCAAGATGTAAATTGGGGTGAAATAAATAAAAGAAAGAAGAGTTGGATTGAAAAATGGAATGAAATATTTTCAAATTAAGAAACTTTTCATATAGTGAGTAATCGTTCTCTCACTATTTTGTTAATACCAGGAGTGTTGGTCTGCACAGCACTCCTGATTATCCCTCTATTTCTGCTTCTTATTGATACGATTCCTGTTCTAAGGGATCCCTTCCATCTTTATCAGGAATTCCTGAATAAAACTTTCCATCAGAAAATTTTATTTAGGACGATTAAAGTTGCCTTACTAACAACAATAATATGTGTAATATTAGCATATCCATGTGCATTTTATATTGCATTAAAAGGTAAAAGATATAAAAGTATTTTCATTGTTATAGCAGTTTTTCCTCTTTTACTTAGCCCGGTCGTAAGATCCTTTGCCTGGATGGTGATAATTGGAAAAAATGGTTTTATCAATGATTTGCTAATATGGCTAAGAATCATTGAAAAACCTATACAATTACTTTACACAGAGTTTGCTGTAGTGATAGGACTTACCTACCTTTTTTTACCACTAATGATTTTACCACTTGTTGGTGTTATGGAAAATATTGAAGAGGATCTTTTGGATTCTGCCAAGAGTCTCGGGGCTAGTAGCAATGGAGTCTTTTTTCAGTTAATTCTGCCGTTAAGTTCTTCAGGATTATTAGTAGGATCCATTCTTGTCTTTACAGGAAGCTTAACGGCTTATACTACTCCTCGATTACTTGGAGGGGATCAAGCCATGACTCTTTCTACACTCATTTATCAAAACGCAATGACTTTATTTGATTGGGATACAGCTTCTGTTATAGCCATTATCATGATTCTTACTACGTATTTAGTGATGAAGTTGATTGGAGCCTTAGCAAACAGAATGAATCCAGATACATGAAGAATAATCAATTACTTATTATTTCTTTAATTGCAGTATATCTTTTTCTGATTAGTCCACTAATAATAATTGTTTTTTCTGCGTTCAATGATAGTGAATTCTTGGCATTTCCCCCTGAAAATTATTCTTTACGTTGGTTTTACAGAATTTTTGAAAGTGAAATGTTCTTATCTGCATTTCAGAATTCTCTTTTACTGTCATTGTTTGGAGCAGTTGGTTCTTTATTGGTTGGTTTACCAGCAGCATATTCGTTATCAAGGACAAAATCAAAATGGCGCCAGCCAGCATTATCTCTGTTTTTATCTCCTGTAATCATCCCAGGAGTAGTTCTCGGTTTTGCTGTCCTCAAACATATCGTCATCCCCCTAGAAATAGAAACATGGACAGGGTTAGCAATAGGGCATGTGTTAATAATGTTACCCTATGTAATTCGAGTCATCGTTTCCAGTCTTAGTAATGTGCCTATAGAAATTGAGGAAGCTGCTGTAAGTTTAGGTTCAACGCGTATGCACGCATTCCTCGTAGTTGTTCTCCCAAATATTCAATCAGGAATTCTAGCAGCGTGTCTCTTAGCATTCATAACGTCTCTTAATGACGTTCCAGTAACTATTTTTCTTACAGGTCCAGGAGTTACGACTTTACCTATTCAGATGCTTAGCTATGTAGAATATTATTTTGATCCTACGGTTTCAGCAATTTCAGTATTACTCATGTTGTTGACAATCATCATTATGTTCCTAATAGAAGCAACTATGGGTCTAAGTTTTTTTACAAAAAAATAAGAATGAGCTATCTTCAATTAAAAAATCTGACTGCTTCTTATGATAAAGAGGTGATTCTTAAGAATTTATCACTTGAAATACATAAAGGAGAATTACTCTCACTTTTGGGTTCAAGTGGATGTGGCAAAACAACTACTTTGAGAATAGTATCTGGATTTTTAAAACCTAGACAAGGAAGTGTAATACTTAATGAAAAAGACATCACTTTGAAACCACCTAATGAAAGGGGTTTTGGATACGTGTTTCAGAGCTATGCTTTATTCCCACATCTCACTGTTGAAGAAAACGTGGGATTTGGTTTAAAACAGAGAAAAGTGAAATCAGATGTTATCAAAAATAAGGTCGCTGAAATGCTCGAGTTAGTCGATTTGAATGATTTTTCAATGAGACGCCCAAAAGAACTTTCAGGAGGGCAAAAACAAAGAGTTGCCCTGGCCCGTGCAATGGCCATTAATCCTAGCCTGTTGTTGCTTGACGAACCCCTTAGTAATCTTGATGCTGCACTCAGAATCAAGATGCGTATGGAAATCAGGAGAATTCAACAGGAACACTCTATAACAACAATTTATGTAACTCATGACCAGGAGGAATGTTTTTCAATTTCTGACCGTGTTGCAATAATGAATCATGGGTTGATTGAACAATTAGCAAAACCTGAAGAAATATATTCTTCGCCTCAAACACAATTTGTAGCTAAATTTGTTGGTTTTGAAAATTTTATGAAAGGAGAAATCATAGAATCAGAAGGTATTCAATACTTTTCTAGTGAATTAGGAGGGAATAAAATACCAATAATGAATCCACATTCAATAAAAAGAAAAACTACTACTGCTGCTTTCCGACCTAGTGGCTTTGAAATCCTGTCAGAAGATAAAGGGGGAAAAACATTGATACCAGGTATAGTTCGTGTCCAAACGTATCTTGGTAAAGGATACCGTTATCTGATTGGAACAAAATTAGGAGAAATGATTGTGGATAGTGATGAAAATAAACACCATGTTCATTCAAATGTATTACTCCAACCGATTCCAGAAATGATGGTATTGTTGTAAACAGGATGATGTCAGACAATTCCACAATCATTAAAAATGCAAATATCCTGACTATGGATAATCAGTTCAATGTTTTCTCTAATGGTTTTGTAAAAATAAAAAACGGACTCATAGAATCTGTTGGGGATAACTTTGAGAAAAACTCACAAGAAGTTGTAAAAATTCTGGATGCAAAAGGAGGTTTGGTTATTCCTGGCTTGATCAATTGTCATACACACGCAGCCATGTCTTTGTTTAGAAGCCTAGGTGATGATGAGGCAGATCGTTTAATTCGTTATATATTTCCCCTTGAAATGAAACATGTTTCTCCTGAATTTGTGAGAATTGGAACGGAATTGTCTTGTGCAGAAATGCTACTATCAGGAATAACTTTTTTTGCAGACATGTATTTTTTTGAAGAACAGGTTGCCTTAGTTGCAGAGAAAATGGGGATACGTGTTTTGGCAGGGCAGACTGTGATGAATAGAAATATTCCTGATGCAAAAAATTTTGAGGAAGGTTTAATAAGAGCAAAAATATTTTGTAAAGACTGGAGCCAGCATCCTTTAGTTATACCTTGTATAGCACCACATGCACCCTACTCCCTTGAAGATAAGCAATTAAATAAAATTAATGAATTTGCAAATGCGAATGATGTTGATATTCAGATGCATGTAGCAGAATCGGATAGAGAAAAAAAATATATTTTAAATAAAGATCAAAAAAGTTCAGTTGATTATCTTAGTTCACTGAATTTTCTTAGCGAAAGGCTTCTGGCATCCCATTGTATCGATGTTGATAATGATGATATGAATTTGTTGTTAGACCATCAATGCAGGGTATCTCATAATCCTGTTGCAAATACAAAAGGTGCCCATGGAACTTGCCCCTTGTATGAATTATTAGAAAAAAAAATTACTGTTGGCTTGGGAACTGATGGTCCGATGAGTGGAAATAACCTTGATTTATTTAGGCAAATGTCAATAACTGCTCCGATTCAAAAAAATCTAAAACGGGACAGAACCTTACTTGACTCTCAAGAGATCTTATTTATGGCAACTTGTGGAGGCGCAAATGCTTTAGGTAAAGGAGAAGAAACAGGAAGTATAGAAAAAGGAAAATGGGCAGACTTGATCGTTTTTAATTCTGATTCAGTCAGACATACTCCTATTCATGATCCTTATTCAACTGTTGTTTATTCTTTACAGGCTGGTGATGTGAAGGATGTTTTTGTTTCTGGAAAACAAGTAGTACAAGATAGCGTTCTAGTGAATTCTGATTTAGATGATATTACCAAAAATGCTAGAGAGTTCATTTCTAAATGGTAAGAAATCTTATAACACTGGAATCAACTCCAAAATTCTTTCTCAAGCTTTTAAAGCTTGTCGTGCAACTTCAACCCAGAAGGAAATTCCGGTCACTAATGAGTCATCATTGAAATCATAACTAGAGTTGTGATGAAGTGCCCCATTCTCAACCGGGCCATTTCCCAGCCAAACATAAGCTCCTGGTATTGACTCACTAAAAAATGCAAAATCATCCCCTGCTGTTGAAGGTGGATACTTAGTTATTGCTTTATTCCCGCAAATTGCCTTAGCAACATTTTGAGCAATTTTTGTGGCATTTGGGTCATTCACAACTGGAGGAATTCGTCTTATGAACTCATAATTTGAATCAATTCCCATTGTATTTGCTATACCTTTAGCTAGATGTCCAATTTCTTCTTCAAGTATTTTTCTAACCTCTTTTGTATATGCTCTGGCAGTTCCACCTATTTCAACTTTGTCAGGAATGACATTTAGTGCTTTAGGATCTCCTCCATGAAGAGAACATGCACTCACAACAGCAGGTTGAAGCGGATCTATTAATCTACCTACAATTGTTTGTAAAGTTGTTAAGAAATGGCCTGATGCTGTTATACTATCTCGACCTAGATGAGGTTTAGCTCCATGAGTACTCTTTCCTTCAAAGACAACACTCCAACTATCGGAGGAAGCTAGTTGTGGTCCTTCTGTAACAGCTATCTGATCAGTTTGGAGTCCAGGCATATTGTGAAGGCCAAAAATTGTATCACAATGGAATTTCTTTAAAAATCCTTCTTCAATCATTTTTTTTGCCCCACCACGTCCTTCCTCAGCTGGCTGGAATATAAAATGGACTGTGCCACTTGGAGGAGATTGTGAAAGTACCTCAGCTGCACCTAAAAGCATTGTAGTATGGCCATCATGTCCACATGCGTGCATCTTACCTGGAGATTTTGAAATCCAAGGTATTGTACTCGTTTCTGTCATAGCCAAAGCATCCATGTCAGCCCTCAGACCAACAGACCGACCTTTTCCCTTCAATGTTGCAACAACACCTGTTTCGGCAATCCCTTCAGTAACTTCAAGACCTAAGCCAACTAAATGGTCGGCTACAACCCGTGATGTACGTATTTCCTCGAAACCAAGTTCTGGATTTTGATGGAGATCTCTTCGAAGTCTTGTTAAAGCATCTAAGTTTGTATATTTTTCTATTTTCATGCCTTCAAAATAACAAAATCGAATCGAATAAAAAAGTGTCTTAGATCGTTAAGTATTTTTTTGAACTGTACTATATTTCTAATTATGACTTTTAAAAATTAACCGTGGAACCTCATGAATTTTGGCAAGAAATACTGCCAGAGAAATATTCAAATTCACCTCCATACAATACGCATTATCCTGCCAAGTTAAAAGATGGATCAGTTTTAATGTTACCTATTCGTTCACTTGGAGCAACAAACAATGGATTGGCGTCTTTAATATTGAATCAAGCAAGTTTTGCAGTTGAGAACATATTAGCGAAATTTCTTGTTGAATTGATCAAGGCAGACAAGCCTGATGTTGTCGTTGGGATTCCAACTCTAGGACTTTCTTTAGCTCGTGAAGTTTCGCTTCTGCTCGGTCATAAGCGATATATCCCACTTGGGACATCTCGAAAATTTTGGTATGACGAACGACTTTCTGTCTCAATGTCTTCAATCACAAGTCCAGAAACTAAGAAACGTCTTTATCTGGATCCTCGAATGGAACCTTTAATTAAAGGTCGACGGGTTTGTCTCATTGATGATGTTATAAGTAGTGGGGCATCAATAAAATCTGGGATGGATCTTTTAGAGATCGTCCAGGTATCACCTATATCAATTGGTGCAGCAATGCTACAATCTGATAAATGGCGAAAAATGTTTAATTCAATTAATCCAAATATGATACCATTAATAAAAGGAGCAATTAAATCCCCTTTATTGAAAAAAAGAAAAGACGGCTGGTGGCCAGAATCAAGTGATTATTGATAAAAAAATAGTTTTTGAGGTTTATCATGGATGTGTTTCTAATTCAAAAAATTTTCTTAAATTATCAAATTCTTCCAACCACTCATTTCGCCATATTTTCTTAGTATAATCATCAACAAATGAACCATTGATTGAATTGCCAATGAATTCACGTACATCTTCGATGCTATATTTAAACTCTTTGACCATATCAATATAGCATTTACCTGGATTTGTATGATGCAATGGCGGATCATCACTGTTTGGGAATATTTTTATTCCTTCACGCCCCATATGAAATATTGGATGTTTAGTGATCCAATCTTCCTTCTTTAAAGTTCTGCTATAAAAAGAGTTTGTTGGAACAACACTGAAAACAACATCATCATCAACACATTTCTTCATTAGTTCAGGGTTCTCTAAAATAGTATATCCATGATCTATTCTTTCACATTTTAATAATTCTAAAGCTGTTTCTACATTATTCCAAGGTTCACCAAATTCTCCGGCATGTGCAGTTAAATGTAGCCCACCTTCACTTGCAAGTTTGTATGCTTTCCAAAATTTTTCAGGAGGATTACCTGTTTCCAAATAATCCATCCCTAAACCTACTACTTCTTCAAATGGATTCTCTAGCACAGTCTTTACCATTTCTACTGCAAGTTGACTGGATTCTTCTCTGTTGATAGAAGGAATTAAACGTCCAATAATTCCAAAATCCTCTTCTGATTCTTTTAATCCCCCTATAATGCCCTCCATAGCTTTTTTATAGTCAAAGCCTGTAATACTTATGTGATCTGTTGGATTCCAAAAAATCTCACGATAACGTACTCCGTTTTGAGCGGCCTCACGCATTGTTTCATACACAATCCTTGCAAAATCAGTCCTGTCTTGTATTACCTCAACTGCAACTTTTAGCATGGGTAAGATACTCCTAAACTGACTACGATCATAAAGATCTTCAATTTTTTGATATTTTGGCAATCTGATAGAGTTCTTTTTTGATAAATCCTCGAGAGTTTTTGGGAA
>CAZOTX010000026.1:0-1129 GCA_964582835.1 uncultured Pseudomonadota bacterium
ATTTCAATCGAATTAATCATTGAGAATTCAGTAATAATGTCTTCCACAATCCCATCTACCAGGTAATCATTTTCTTCGTCATTATTAAGGTTTCTAAAAGGAAGTACAATGATTCTTGGTTTATTAATCTTTGTTTCTGAATACTGTACCTCTTTATTCTTTATTATTTTATTATGTGCTTCTTCATTAGCTTCTTGTTCCTTTTCACTTGTTTTTAATCCAGGATTGATATGAAAAATCTCAAATTTCCCATCAATATTTTTAAGTTCAGAGTGGCCTAGATTGTCAATGGTTAACTGAATCCTTTTTGTTATTTTTTCCTGAACAGACTTAGAAACAAGAATGCAACCAGGCTCACAGATGCCTTCAAGTCTGGCCGCAATGTTAACTCCACTGCCATAAACATTTTGCCCCTCAATGATTACGTCATCTAAATGAATGCCTACTCTAAAAATTATTTTCGATTCATTTGGCATGCTGCTGTTTCTATCGTAGAGGAAATTCTGAAACTCTATGGCAGCTTCTACGCAAGAAACAGGACTGGCGAATTCTGCTAAAATTGAATCACCTGCTGTATGAAAAATTCGCCCTCCAAATTCTGTAATGAGTGGATCAATGATATCTCGACATATTTTTAGGTTCTTGAGGGTTAATATTTCATTATTGTCCATTAACTTGCTGTATCCGACCACATCTGCTGCAAGAATTGTGGCCAGCTTTCTAATAGTCCTTGTCATAAGGGTTACCTGATTTTATGCTTTTTCTGGATACAAAATTTGGAACTTATACTTTCATAGAATACACTCTAAGTCTAGACATTTCTCCAAAAAGAAATCAGAGATTGCTAATCTGTCCCATATGATTTCTCAGTTTGAATATATTGACATCAAAATTCTGACGGAAGAAATTTGTTATAGAATTTCAAACTATTCACTTAAAATTATAAAAAATTTAATTAAAATGTAATTGTAAATGAGTAATCTTCATAGTAAAATGTTAATTGTTACATTTAATAAAAAATATTTGTATAATTAAGAAAAACACTTCTAATTAAATTCAGTCATTTTAGAAAATGTATTCTGTTGCAGTCATGTATTTGTTTCTTGTTCTTGTTAATAAAAAATGGGAT
>CAZOTX010000026.1:1229-5077 GCA_964582835.1 uncultured Pseudomonadota bacterium
TAAATGAAGGTGAACTAACTTTTGGGCAACAAATTGTAAAGGAAAAATGATTTTACCTGATGGAGGAAACTATTTTGGAGAATCAAAGAATGGAGTGCCAAATGGTCAAGGAACGTTAACTTTGCCCGATGGAGGTAATTATATAGGGGAATTCAAGAATGGGAAGCCAAATGGTAAAGGAACTATGACTTTACCTGATGGAACTAAGTATATTGGGGAATGGAAGGATGGTGAACCAAATGGTCAAGGAACAGAAACCACTACCGATGGAAGTAAGTTTGTTGGTGTATTTAAGGATGATAGATTTTTGAATGGTACATTTTACGACAAAGAAGGAAATATGAAAAGTAAGATGTTGAATGGAATTATTAAAAAATAATAACACACGCAAAAACCAACCTCAAAATCTTTTGTGAGTGGGGCTCACAAATGTTTATTGCTGAGACAATCAATACAAACAGTATCGGTGATTCCTCAAAGTCATAAAAACTTTCAATTCAAAATTATTTTTCCTGGTCTTACCTAAGTTTTTTTGGTTCACGCTTCGTTGTCTTTCAGACGTGATATTCATTAATTTCCATTATCTCATCTTTATGGTGGCAGACAAATGTAAAAACAAATTCAATTTACTTAATTAAAAAATAATATTAAACTAAATAGAGAGAAGTAATACCTCGTAACTTATTACTATAGAAAGTTTTAGACTAACTTTAGGAGTGGGGGAATTAGGGGCATATTTTTATTCAAAATTTTCATTTTCAGTTGTTAAAAAGCCTAATGTGAAATAATCTACCTCAGCCATCTTGTAAATCTAGGCCTTCCAATATTTTCTATGATATTCTGCAAGAAACTTTTGCAACCTATAGGCTGGCTTAGCTTAATTCAATAATCTAAAAAATAAAATCAAATCAAATGGAACTCAAAGATAAAGTAGTTATTGTTACCGGAGCAGCTCAGGGATTGGGACGTCAATTTGCTCTCGATTGTGCAGCAAACGGAATGAAAGTCGCACTTGCTGATATTGATCTGGAGTCACTAGAAAAAACGTGTAGCGACTGTAAAGAAAAAAATATTGAAGCCCGCGGTTACGAATTAGATGTGACTGAAGAATCTGGTGTTGAAAAAATTTATTCACAGGTAGTCAGTGATTTTGGGACATTGGATGCAAGCATCAATAATGCAGGTATTTTGCGTGACAGTCTTTTGATCAAGGTCAAAGACGGAGAAATAAGAAAATTCCCTATATCCAAATGGCAGGCTGTTATAGACACAAATCTAACAGGAGTTTTTCTTTGTGGACGTGAAGCCGCATCAAAATTTGTGGAACTGAAAAAACCAGGTGTAATCATCAATATTGCTAGCGTGGCTCGCTCTGGAAATTTTGGACAAAGTAATTATTCTGCTGCAAAAGCCGGTGTTTCTGCAATGACAGTCCTTTGGGCACAAGAACTTGCGCAATATGGAATCAGAGTTGCCGGCATTGCTCCAGGATTCACGGCTACTGAAATGGTTGTCTCTTTGAGGGACGAAATTAAAGAAAAATTCACCAAGAGTATTCCACTACGGAGATTTGCAGAAACGAATGAAATGTCTAACGGTGCACTTTTTATTCTCAAAAATGAGTATTTCACCGGACGTATGCTGGAAATAGACGGTGGAGTCCGCATTTGATCTCCAGTATAGAACCTTCCGGAAGTACTGGATATTCTGGTTTTTCGGGTTCAGCTCAAAACTCTCTCCTTTATTTAGCAACAATCTTGATATGGGGTTCTAGCTGGTTGGCTATAAAATTTCAGCTTGGCTCTGTTAATCCGATGGTATCAGTTGCCTACCGTTTCCTGTTAGCTTCTGGAATATTGTGGATCTATTGCAGGTGTTCCGGACGTCAGTTAATTTTTAGTCTTCGTGACCATGGATTTATGTTTTTACAGGGGTCCACCCTTTTTGGCCTAAATTATTGGCTTTTCTATATTTCTGAATTAACTCTCACCAGTGGTTTGGCTGCGGTAATATTCAGCACTATTGTCTTAATGAATATGTTGAACGGGGTGATTTTTCTGAGAAATAGTTTAGAATTTCGTGTTGTTATTGGAGCAGTCTTGGGCCTATTGGGAATTATGTTGGTTTTCTGGCCGGAAGTCAGAGATTTCGAAACTGGAAGTAATAATTTGCAGGCAGCAGCTTTGGCCGTATTGGCAACTTTTTTAGCTTCTCTCGGAAATATTGCTTCTGCCAGGAATCAAAGTCATGGTATCCCTGTGGTACAGTCCAACACTTTTGGGATGACATACGGTGCGCTGCTGATGCTTATAATGGTTTGGTTGACAGAGAGTGAATTTACTTTTGAGTTCACATTTTCGTATGTCAGTTCGTTGGTGTTTCTTTCGGTTTTTGCCTCCATCTTTGCCTTCTGGTCCTATCTCACATTACTTGGCCGAGTTGGGGTAGAACGAGCAGCTTATGCTACTTTGATTTTTCCTTTGGTTGCGCTGGTAATTTCAACAATATTTGAAGATTACCAATGGTCTGCTTATGCTGTAATCGGGATAGTTTTAATTTTAGGAGGAAACTTATTGATTCTCAAACGTTCAGTCTGAGACTATTTTTTCAGCAACAAATTCATTTATGGATTGTAAATGCAAGGTAATTTCTTCCTGCTGCAGAAAACTGGCTTTAAATCCATTTTTAGCTATTTCTACAATGTCTTGGAGGCTTAGATTTAAACTTTTTTGAGCAGCTAGAAAATTCTCATTTATATAGCCTCCAAAATAGGCAGGGTCATCAGAATTAATTGTTACACAGATTCCTGCATCGAGCATTTGTTTGAGGTTATGATCCTCCATTTTTTCAAATACACCCAATTTGATGTTTGAAAGTGGACAAACAGTCAGAGGTATTTTTTCTTTGATCAATCGTTCCAAAAGTTTTTTATCTTCCATACAGCGCACACCATGATCAATACGTGACACATCCAGCAAATCCAAGGCCTGCCAAATATAATCTGGTGGACCTTCCTCCCCTGCATGTGCTACTTTTCGTAAACCTACTGTCGTTGCTTTGGCAAAGACACGCTCAAATTTTTCTGGAGGGAATCCGACCTCAGAGGAATCGAGGCCTACTCCTTCAATCCATTTCCGAAAGGACATTGCCTCAGAAAATGTCACTAAAGCGGCTTCTTCACTCAAATGTCTTAAAAAACAAGGGATCAAACGAGAAGTAATTCCGTATTTGGTTTTGGCTTCAACTAGTGCATTGTGGATTCCGGTAATCACTGTTTCGTAAGGTACACCACGGTCAGTGTGTGTTTGAGGATCAAAGAAGATTTCTACATGTCGTAAATTTTGTTTTTGAACGCGCTGAATATAAGCCCATGTCAAATCGAAAAAATCTAATTGATGTAAAAGGACGCTTGCACCGCCATAGTAAATATCCAAAAAAGATTGTAAATCGCTGAACTCATATGCGGACTGTACTTCCTCAATGGATTCAAACGGTAATTGTACTTTGTTCCGTTCAGCTAACTCGAACATCAGTTCGGGTTCAAGAGAACCTTCAATGTGAATGTGTAACTCGGCCTTGGGGAGTGCTTTAATAAACTCTTCAATCATTTGTCCCACTTGAATTTAGACTTTTGTTGAAACACATAATCTAGAAAATACTTTGTTCAGACTAGCATCACGGTTAGTTTGCAAGACTGGTTCCTTTTATTATTTACTATGTATCCCACTTAATCAACTATCACAAACATGATTTAAGAATTGTTTAAAATGGTTCATCATGCATATAAGATAAACTAAATTAGTTTTCAAAATTTAAGAATTAAACATCTTTGAATCCATCTTAAATCT
>CAZOTX010000026.1:5177-9257 GCA_964582835.1 uncultured Pseudomonadota bacterium
CTAAATTAGTTTTCAAAATTTAAGAATTAAACATCTTTGAATCCATCTTAAATCTTAATTTATTGTAACCTTTTTTCCATATGGCTATATGTTTAATTGTATCATCTATAGAATATATTGTGGAGTTAGCTCAGTTCGTCTGGAAAAAGTCCTTTCTAAAAAACGGTGTCTAGTCGGCAGTCTTTTTTATGTTTAAAAACAAGCCACATTGAAAAATGAATCCGCAAAAAAATTTTCCAAAAAACTGGATGTGATTGAAAAGCCAGGGTTTGAAATTATTCCATGTAAAATTTTTTTGGATATTAAATTTAGATTAAGTTTCTGCTTTGGTAATCCTTTTAACAACTGACGTATTTAGGGGAAGATCTAATAAATTCAAATGTTGATTTTGTGCCAGAGACGTTCCGGAATCAGAGACAATATTCGGGAAATTGCAGCCCATGGCCAAACTGGGACGCTGGAGGAAAAAACCTTCTTTTCAATCAAGTCTGCTATTAGTAGAGCTGCTTTTTCTGGAGAAATAAGAAAGGGGCGGAATTTTAAATGTGTATTCATTGGAGTGTCAATGAATCCAGGATTGATTACAGTGACTGCTATCTTGTGTTGAAGGAGATGATTTCGGATACCCTCCATATAAGTTGAAAGTGCGGCTTTGGAAGCAGAATAGGTAGGACTGGTGGAAAGTCCTCTAAAACTAGCGATTGAAGAAATTCCTACAATTTGTCCACCACCAAATTTTTTCAGGATTTTTGCCCCTGCATCAATGGTAGCCATTGCACCAAGTAAGTTAGTTTTTATTATCTTTCTGTCCTGATAAAAGGAACCTTCCCCTGGATAGCTATTTCCGCCGATACCGGCATTTGCGATTATAATATTAACTTCACCTAGTTCATCTGAAAGCTTGTTTAAAACATCCGGAACACTATCTAGTTCTGTAACATCGAGTCTAGCAATTGCCACCTGATTTTCATCGGATAGTTGCTCTTTGATTTTCTCCAACAATTGCAAACGTCTTGCGCATAAGCCTAATGAAAAACCTCTGTGTGAAAATTCAAAAGCCAGCGCACGACCAATTCCTGTGCTGGCACCTGTTATCAACACTGATCCTGGCATTTTAATTATCTCTCTTTGTGTATCTTCCGATAATCCATCCTAGTCCTACTCCGACTCCAACCCAGATGGTTGTAGAAAGACTTCCTGAGGAAAAAAGCCAGAGGATAAGATAGACACCAAGAACACCATACTGGATCTGACGTTGACTCTGAAAAAGTGACAACGACTCTTTTAACTTTGTGGTAGTGGCCTGAATTATATTTCCCATATTTTCCTGACAATAAACTTTTCTTTATTTTAATGATCTTAGCCTTAGTATCCAACTTAATTGTGCCATCTTCAAGTCTAACTTAAATGCATAAATCACCTTTTTCTTAGCAAGTTATCGGTAATAAAAAGTTAATAGACACCCAAAATGAAGGGTATTTTGAATGCAGAACATCTTAAAAGAATGTTTACAGAGATCCGTAATGCATGCAAAGAGTTTTCATGTGGATTTCAAATTTTTGGTAATTACTATCTTGATTAAAAGATTTTTTTAGTTGTTTAATTTTGAGAGACCAAATAAATTTTTTACAGGAAAACAACTACTAAGGTATATTGAGGAAAAAAAGTTGTCGAGAAGGAACTTGGAAAAATTCAAAATAAATACAATCAAAAAATTAATTTAAATCAAGAGATAAATCAGTCTTGATTTGGTATCAACTTTATTCTACAAAAAATAAATTGAACCCATTTCAAAAAAGAATATTTTCAGTAAAAAATCGGAAGGAAAAAAATAAAATGATTTAAATTAAAAGTGTTGATTTTCAGAATTATCTGAAACAATTTGGAAAGAATTAGTTTATACTATGAAAACGGATGAAATATAATCTTTTGAAGTGGACAAAATAAAAATGCATACAAAAGAAATTCTAAATAGTTGGGACGAATATTTTAACAATGCTAATTTACAACGTTTATTAGATCTTTATGACAAAAGAAGTATTTTAATTCCAACTTTTTCATCTGAAATTCTTTCAGATAATAGACAGATAAAAGAATATTTTGTAAAAATGGTTAAAGAAGAAAAAGTGTCTGTAGAAATCTTATATAATTCTATTTTTGAGCAGATAGTTGGTGAAAATATATTCATATTGAGTGGCAATTACTATTTCGAATTAAAAACAAAGGAAAAAATTCTTGCAAGATTCTCCTTTATTATAAATACTTTAAGTGAAAATCCAATAAAACATCATCATTCATCTCAAATCATAATCCACTAATTTGTGGTGCGAATTTTAAAGCAACTATAAACATGTTTCTTTGGAAGAACATTTTCAACCTTTCAAAAACTTAATACCAATTTGACTTCTACCTTATGTAGTAAAAATAGTTTTTTTATCTTCTAATTCATCTGCAAAATTTATCATGCTTCTAATAACCTTACTAATTTCTTCTTCTTCTGAATCGTAATCATCAAAGTCGTACTTTTGGAAAATATCCTTAATTTTTGAAACTGTTTCATCATCCAATTCGATCTTTACAAATTGCTCAGTAGTATAACAGTCTCCGACACAACGGTAATCTCCAAAAACATCATCATTTTGATTTAATTCAAAAATACTATGAATCAATTTTTGAATTGTATTTTCATTGTTTTTTAGAGAGAGATCACTTGTGATTTTGTCTAGACACTCTTTTTGAGGGTCCTTTAATGATATATTTAAATTCATATAATACTTTTAATCTGAAAGTTAAATTTGTTATGTTTTTTATTTGAGAATATGGATATTTATAATGACCTTATTAAATAAAATGTAAAACAAAAAAATTTTTTAAAATTTGATGAAAAGGGATCCCCTATTCATCTCTCAATGATTTTTCAAAAAATTTTTCCCATCATTTTCTAATTGCCATCCAATTTCTTCATTCTAATAATGAAAAATCAAGACCGCATTCCCCATAGAAAGACCAAGCAAAGGAGAAGAAATAAGGAGGATCGAGTGAATGTTGTGAAAATGATTCATTACTGTTTCACACCATTTACATACTTTTCGATAATGTTTCCACTTTTATCATATATTATTCCAGTCAGTATTTCGCTATGCTTGAATTTTCCTACAAACACTTTTCCTTTAAATTCTCCTTTCCCAAAAGTATATGTCCCTTGACCATTCCATCTACCATCCTTTATTTCTCCCACATACTTTATTCCTTCAGGGGAAGTGAATGTCCCTTGACCATTTTGTTTACCGTTTTTCCAATCTCCAGTATACATTTCTCCGTTAGGAAAAAACATAATTCCTTGACCATTCTGTTTCCCATCCTTCCATTCACCATCATATTTCCCGACAATTGGATGATGTAATATTCCTTGACCCTCTGGTATCCCATTTTTAATTTCCCCAACATATTTTACATGATATTTCTCATCAACAGTTTCAAACCATCCAAACTTTCCATTGACTTGACGGAAAAACAGGAGGTCCTTACTGTCCTTTTCTCTTTCAACAACAATTTTTGATAATGTTTCCTTGTCAGCAGATTTGCAACCTATTAACAGTAGTAGACATGAAATGAATACAGAAAAATTTTTTTTCATAGAGATATCAAAATAAAGGTTTGGAGTATAATCAACAGAAATTTCATAATCTTCCTATTTGGTTAGTTTTCTAGGAGAACCCAATTTGTAACATGGTTCAGTTTACTTTACAAGAATTGTGGATTTTTCTTGGAACATGACCTAATGAAAAAAATTAATGGATTGTAATCACCGAACTTTGTTTTTTGAGTGAAAAAAATATGAGATAAAATAATATAAATTTTAATAGAGATCTTCTCGCTAGCATTCTTCTTCATGTTTCTTATGAATGAGATTTATTTTGAGTATGAATTACGTTAGCGGGGTATGACAATAGGCAAGTTGTAAAATCGTTTCATTATAAAAAAATTAATCTCTCCTTAAAAAATAATCGTCATTTACATCTCAATGAATGATAGAAACTAAATTTAAACAAAAATAGTTTTCGGCAAAATATGTTCACA